>MIDV01000092.1:55359-59324 GCA_001830245.1 Lysobacterales bacterium RIFOXYA1_FULL_69_10
CCCGGAGGGACGGGCTCGCGTACGGGCCGAAGGCCGCGAAGGTAGCAGGCTACGCCGCCGCTTTGCCGGGATCGCGGACGATCGCCACGTAGCGGGCGGTGAACTCGGTGGCGACGCCGCCCTCGGGCAGCCCCGCCCATGCGCGCAGGCCGATGCGGGCCCGGCCGCGCTGGCGAAGGGTGTCGATGAAGGCATCCCAGTCGGCGTCGGCATCGCCCTCGGCCACCACGTCGAGGTCTGCAAACAGCGGCGCCAGGTACCGCACGTGGCTGTCGGCCACGTACACGTCCGCGTCCAGCCCGGCGGCTTCGATCCGCAATGTGACCAGCCCCCACGAGACCAGCGTCATCATCGAGCCCAGGCTGCCGCCGAACGCGCAGCCCTTGTCGTTGACGTGCGCCGCGAGCGGCGCGTGCAGCCGCAGGCGGTCGCCATCGAACCCTGCGATGCGCAGCTGCATGGCCGCGACCGGTGGCATCGACTGGTAGTGGTGGTCGAGTCGGGTCAGGGCGTCGTCGGACATGGGGTCACCACGTGTGCGGGGGACGCCATTCTTGCAGCAGGACCCATGCGGCCGGAACCGCAGCCCCACGCCGACGCCGTGCAGGACCTGTCGGCCTGTTCCGGTTGCCCCCCCGCATGGCACGCTGCCCCGATGCACGTGACCCCCATGCAATCACCGACGCCCCGATGGACGCTGGTTTCGTTGCGTCCGCGCGGCGGCCACGACGGCCTGCGCCGCGCGGCGGCGCGCCATGGCGGCGGCTTGGTCGCGCTGTCGCCATGGCAGCTGCATGATCGCGACGATCCGGCCAGCCGCACTGCACTTCAGCGCGCGCTGTCGGCGGACGCGGTGGTGTTCACCAGCCCGGCCGCGGTCCGTGCCGCGGCGCGGCTGCAGGCGTTGCCGGCGATGGTGGCCTGCGCGGTCGGCAGCGGTACCGCGGCGGCGTTGCGGCGCGCAGGTGTCGCCGAGGTACGCGTGCCCGGGCGCATGGACACCGAGGGCCTGCTCACCCTGCCCGAGCTGGCGGCCAGCAACGCTCGCCGCATCGGCCTGGTCACCGCCCCCGGCGGACGCGGCGCACTGCAGCCAGCGTTGGAACAGCGCGGCATCGAGGTGCTGCGCGCCGATGTCTACGAGCGGGTGCCAGTGGCGCTGCCACGGCGTGCCGTCGACGCATTGCGCGACGCGCCCCGGCCGCTGGTGCTGGCGCTGACCAGCGGCGAGGCCTTGCAGCAGGTGATGGCGCAACTGCCCGCGCACGCGCTCGACGCCCTGCGCACTGCAACGGTCATCGCCGCCAGCGAGCGTCTTGCGGCCATCGCCCACGAGGCGGGGTTCGAGCGCGTGCGCATCGCCCGGAGCCCCCGTCCCGCCGATCTCGTGGCCGCCGCATGCGGGCCGGTTGGAGGCCACGTTCCGGTAGCATGAGCGGTCCCCCGATCGCGCCACGCCCGTGTCCGCCACGCCCCCCTCCGCACCACCGTCTCCTTCGCCGTCCTCGCGCCGCTCCGGCTGGCCGTGGTGGCTGCTGCTCGCACTGCTGGCGCTGGCCGCGTGGCGCGCGTGGGTGTGGTGGGAGGCACGCGAACCCGCAGACCACGCGCCGGCAGCGGACGTGCGCATCGAAGCGCTCAACGACCGCATCAGCGCATTGCGCGGCGACCTGCGCGCACAGGCCCAGCGGATCCAGCAGGCCGATGCCACCAACCGCGTGCTGCGCGATGAGCTGCTCGGCATGGGCCAGCGTGCGGCCCTGATCGAAGACAGCATTGCGCGCTGGTCCGACCCCGACCGGCATGGCGCACAGGCGCTGCGGCTGGACGAGGCGGAACTGCTGCTCGCCATGGGGCAGCAGCGGCTGCTGATCGCCGGCGACCTCGACGGTGCGCGCCGCGCCTACACGCTGGCTGGTGGCGTCCTGTCGGGGGTCGACGACCCCGCCTTCCTCAGCCTGCGCCAGGTGCTGGTGCAGGAACGCGCCGCACTGGACGAACTGGGCGACGACCCGCGCGTCCGCGCGTTGGCCCGGCTGCAGGCGTTCACCTCGGAACTCGATCGGCCGGCCGACGCCGCGCCGGTGGCGAGCACCCCCGCCGATGGGCCGTGGTGGCGGCGCGCGTTCTCCACGGTGTTCGACATCCAGCCACGCCACCGCAGCCTGGCGGTCCGTCCGGCCGACCGCGGCGATGCCATGGCCGGCCTCCAGCTGGAATTGACCCTGGCGCGCGCCGCGGCCGAGCGACGCGACGTCGAGGCGTGGCGCACCGCGCTGACCCGCGCGGACGCATGGCTGCAACGGCTGTGGGCGCCTTCGCCCGAGCTGCAGGCCCGGCGCGACGCGCTGGCGGCGCTGGCGGCGCTGCCGCTTTCACCGGAGCTTGCGACGCTGGGCAGCACACTCGAGCAACTACGTCAGTTGCGCAGTGTGCGCCAGGAGCCCTGATGAACCTCTTCCGCAGCCTGTTGTTCTGGATCGTGCTCGCGCTGGTCGGTGCGCTGGTGGCGCAACTTCTGGCACAGGACCCGGGCCTGGTGGTGGTCAGCTACAACGACTGGACGTACGAGAAGTCGCTGGCCTACAGCCTGGTGCTGGTGCTGGTGGGCGTGCTGGCGATCTGGCTGGTGTGGAAGCTGGTGACGACGCCGTTCGTGATGCTGCGCCGCCGCCGCAAGAAGGCCGCGCGCGCACGCCTGATCGAAGGCCTTGAAGCCTCGCACCTGGGCCATTGGAGCCGCGCGGAAAAGGCGCTGGCGCAGACCGACGATGCCGAGATCGGCGCCGTCGGCCACGTCGCCGCCGCACGTGCCGCGGCGGCGCGCGGCGATGCCGCGCTCGCCCAGCAGCACCTCGATGCGTTGGCCTCGCGCCACCCGACCGCCCGCGCCGTCGCGCAGGCCGAGCTGGCCCTGGACGACGGTCGCCCCACCGATGCCCTGAGCGCGCTCGACGCACCCAACGCGCAGCCGTTGCCGCCGCGCGGCGTGGCGCTGCGCGCCGAGGCGCTGTCGCAACTGGGCCGCGCGGGCGAGGCCTATGGTTTGCTCGGCGCACTGCGCCAGCAGGAAGCGTGGCCGAAGTCGCGCCTGGAGCGCGCCGAAGCCCAATGGGCCGAGGCCGGGCTGCGTGAGGCCGGCGACGCCAATGTCCTGGCCGACCGCTGGGAAGCACTTCCCAAGCCACTGCGCGCCCATCCCTCGATCGTCGCCGCGTACGCCGAACGCGCCGCCGCGCTGCGCTGGGAAGAAGCCGCGGCCAGCAGCATCGAACACGCGCTGGATACGCAGTGGGACGAGGGCCTCGCCGGCTTGTACGGGCGACTGCCGATCGGCCGCCTGGACGCGCGTCGCGAACATGCCGAGCGCTGGCTGCAGGCGCACCCCGCCAGCCCCGGCCTGCTGGTCACGCTGGCGCGGCTGGCGCGCGCGCAGGGCCAGTGGTCGCAGGCGGAAACCTACCTCCACCGCGCGCTCGCGCAGGGCGCCAACAGCGAGGCGTGGGAAGAGCTGGGCCACGGCTTCGCCCAGCACGGCGATGAAGCCCTGGCGCGCCACAGCTACGCCAACGCCCTGCGCGCCTCGCGCGGCGAAGCCATCAGCGAACTGCCCGGCCGCGACGTGCGCGCCCGCATCTACGACGAAGCCGTCACCGAGGACCGCGACGCCCACGGCATGCCGCGGCTTCGTGATTCATAAGGTCGGGAATAGGTAACAAGGAATAGTTCACGCCGCACCGCGCCGCGACCCACGCCCGTCGTCCCGGCGAAAGCCGGGACCCATCCTTGATGTTCGCTCGACACACCCGGCACTCGCACCGCCGCCGGCGTCGATGAGGCCGCACCGGCCGGAACGCGAGACGCGCTTACCGCTCCAGGATCGCCACCACGCCCATCCCGCCGGCGGTGCAGATCGACACCAGGCAGCGGCCACCGCCGCGCTCCTTCAAGGCCTTCGCCGCGGC
>MIDV01000092.1:59368-71798 GCA_001830245.1 Lysobacterales bacterium RIFOXYA1_FULL_69_10
CCAGCGACGAGCCGTTCGGGTTGATCTTCGCCGGATCGATGCGACCCAGCGGCGCCGCCAGGCCGAGGCGGTTGCGGCAGTACTCCTCGCTCTCCCACGCGCGCAGCGTGCACAGCACCTGCGCCGCGAACGCCTCGTGGATCTCGTAGAGGTCGAAGTCCTGCAGCGTCAGCCCGTTGCGCGCGAGCATCTCCGGCACCGCCACGGTCGGCGCCATCAGCAGGCCCTCGCCGTGGACGAAGTCGACCGCGGCCACCTGCGCGTCGCGCAGGTAGCACAGCACCTCGTGGTCGTGCTGCCGGGCCCAGTCGTCGGACGCCAGCAGGCACGCCGATGCGCCATCGGTGAGCGGGGTCGAGTTGGCCGCGGTGAGCGTGCCGCGGCCGGAGGTCCTGTCGAAGGCCGGCTTCAGTGACGCGAGCTTCTCCAGCGTCGAGTCCGGCCGCAGGATGTTGTCGCGCGACACGCCGCGGAAGCTGACGACCAGGTCGTCCAGGAACCCGCGCTCGTAGGCCGCGGCCAGCTTCTGGTGCGAGGCCAGCGCCCACTCGTCCTGCGAGTCGCGCGAAATGTTCCACTCCTTGGCCATGTCCTCGCAGTGCTGGCCCATGCTCTTGCCGGTGCGCGGCTCGGCCACGCCGGGGAATTCGGGCTTGAGCTCGCGCGGCGAGAAGCCCTTGAACGCGGCCAGCTTGTCCTTCGGCGTCTTGCCGGCGGCGGCTTCAAGCAGGCGGCGCCGAAGCGACTTGCCGTACACGATCGGCACGTCCGAGGTGCTGTCGCTGCCGCCGCCGATGCCCGACTCGATCTGGCCCACGGCAATCTTGTTGGCCACGGTGATGATCGAATCCAGCGACGTGCCGCACGCACGCTGCAGCGTAATGCCCGGCGTCAGCGGCGACAGGCCCGACGACAGCGCGGCCTCGCGGCCCAGGTTCCAGTCGCTGCTGTGCTTGATCACCGCGCCCATCGCGACCTCGCCCAGCTGCTGCCCGTGCAGGCCGAAGCGCTCGACCAGCGCGCCCAGCGTGCGCACCGACATGCCCAGGTTGCCGACGTCCGCATAGGCGGTGTTCTGGCGGCAGAAGGGAATGCGGACGCCGCCGAGCACGGCGACGGGACGGGATTGACGCATCGGATTCACCTCGGGGGACTGTGCGGGCCAGCATGCCCGCAACACCGTCGGGGCATAATGACGGCGAGTGTAGCGCCGGCCTCCCGCACGACCAAACGCCAGCGTATGCATCCCTGCACGCCGTACCCGCCCTGCCTCCTGGACACCCGCCGGATCCGATGACCGCGCCCGCTGCCGCCGCCAACGACACCGATGCCGTGCACGTGCTGGGCGCGCTCGCGCTCGAGCTTCGCGGCGATGCCGCCGTCGCGCGCGACACGCTGGCCTCGGGCGAGGTCGAGACCCTCGGCGGCCTGGTGGCCCGTGACCTCGCCGCGCTGGTGCCCGATGCCGCACGGCTCGACCTCGTTACCGTCGGCGCGCACTACGACCCCGTCGAACTGCTGCGCCCGGGTTGGCCGCTGCACCGCGAACTCGACCAGCTCGCCGCGCGTGCGCCCGGCGTTGCCGGCGGCCGCGTGATCGCGTTCGGCGCACACGACGGCCGCCTGCCCGGCACGCTGGCGCCGTCCACCGAGCATGCCGGCGGTCCGCTGCGGCTGGTGCCGTTCGTGCTGGGCGGCGATGCGGATGTTGCGTCGACGGTCGGCGAGGCGTTCGAACTGCAGTTGCTGGAGCGCGGCATGGCCGCGGCCGACACGGCCCTGGCGGCGCAGGCCGCGTTCGGCCTGCAGGTGGAGCACG
The DNA here is from genome assembly GCA_001830245.1 of Lysobacterales bacterium RIFOXYA1_FULL_69_10. Classification (GTDB taxonomy): domain Bacteria; phylum Pseudomonadota; class Gammaproteobacteria; order Xanthomonadales; family Xanthomonadaceae; genus Lysobacter_C. Next base: position 61,188 of record MIDV01000092.1, read on the forward strand.
CGCGCTACCTCACCGTGCACGACCTCGCCGCGATGACCGCGATGCAGTACGACCACGCCGGCCTGGCGCCGCTGTGGCCGCTGCTGGAAACCGCGTTGCTCGAACCCGCCGCCGAGGCCTGGATCGACGCGCCGCCCGAGCCGCTGCTGCGCTACGCTGATGGCGAGGCCCGCATGGCGCTGTTCTCGCCGGCGGCCTGGCACGCGCGCTACGCGCCGGCCGAGCCATGCGACACCGACGAATGCCGCGAGCGCCTGCAGCGCCGGCACCAGCATTTCGAGGCACGCCAGCGGCAGATTGCCGCAGTGCTGCGCGCGCACGCGGTGCCGGTCACCTTCGTGCATTGCGACCGGGACAGCGATTGCCGCGCGGCGCTGTAAGTAGCGCTCCGATTTTGAGTGCCCTTGAGTCCCGCCGCTTCAGAAAGGGCTGCGGGCGCCAATCGCGCAGTAGCGCGGCTGACACGCCCCCTCCCTCCGGGAGAGGGCTGGGGTGAGGGTTCGGCGAAGCGGTTGTGCCCACGACGGCGTGGGACTCGTCAGCTCACGCGCGTTTTCCCCGGGTAGCTGGAACCGCGCACAACAACGTGGATCCCGGCCCTCGCCGGGATGACTGGAACGAGACCTTCCAGAAGGTCTGGAAACGGCACTTCGACAGAGGTGGAATGCGGGATATCCGACCCCGTGTTCCAGCTCAACCCATCGGCCGTTCGAACGCCTCCGCCAGCAGCCGGTAGCCCGCATCGCGCATGCCCAGCGCCTCGTAGGTGCGCCGGGCCGCGTCATTGTCCTGCTCGACGTACAGCCTCAGCCCCAGCACGTCGGGCACGGCAAGCGCCCGCTCGCGCACGTGGCGGTACAGCGCTGCGAACACGCCCTGGCGCCGGTGTCCGGGGTCGACATAGACGCTCTGGATCCACCACCACCAGCCGTTGCGCCAGTCGCTCCACTCCGTGGTCAGCATCAGCGTGCCGACGGGCTGGCCAACGGTTTCGCGACCCGCCAGCGGCAGGTCGTGCATCGCGACGTAGTAACGCGCCTTGAGCGGGTCGGCGATGCCAGCCGCGACCCCGGCCAGCACCGTGGCCGGGTCGAGCCGCTTGTGCTCGGTTTCCCATGCCATGTCGGCCGCCCAACCGGCCAGCAGCGGCGCGTCGTCAGCGACGGCGCGCCGCACCCTCAGGGCACCGGCATGGGTCATCGCCGCGCGTCAGCCGGTGATTTCGATGACGCCGCAGGCCACCCGATCGCCCGCATTGCCGGCCGGCTGGCTGGTGTAGTCGTCGGCCTTGGCATGCACCACGACGGCGCGACCGTCCACGTCGTTGGCCGCACCGCCGCCGAGCGTGACGCCGCGTGCTTCGACGCTGGCCTGGGCCACGCCTTCGGCGTTGGCGGTGAGGTTGTCCATGTCGCCGCCGTGGTGGGCGGCGGTCCCGGCGCGGCCGTGCGGATCGCTGCCCGGGTTGAAGTGGCCGCCCGCGCTGCTGGCGTCGGCCGCGGAGCAGTCGCCGGTCTCATGGATGTGGATCGCGTGCGTGCCGCCTGGGGTGAGGCCGCCGATCTCGCCGGCAATGCGCACTCCGTCGGCTGTCGGCACCAGGTTAAGCGTGCCGCTGACCAGGCTGCCGGAGGCCGGTGCCAGCACGACGCGCGCGGACTTGGCGGTCGATACCGCCGGGGCCTGCGGCGTGGCAGCCGGTGCACGCGATGTCGTGGACGGACTGGACGCGCAACCGGCGACGGCAATGGCGCAGGCGGCAGCAAGCAGGGCGGTCTTCATGACGACTCCGTCGTGTTCCGTGGTTGGGCCGCGCACGCTAGCGGAAGCCGGGTTCAGCGCGGGTGAATCCATAGACAGCCGGAGCCCGCCACGCGCCGTTACTTGCGACCGCGCCCCGCCGGCTTGAGCTTGCGCGTCAACGTATTCCGACCCAGCCCCAACTGCGCGGCGGCTTCGGCACGGCGGCCGCCGGTGTGGTCCAGCGCGGCCTCCAGCAGGATGCGCTCGACACGCTGCACCACCGCGGCATGGAGGCCGCCGGCGCCGGCGGCCAGTTGCGCGCGCGCCCACGCGTCCAGCGTTGAAGCCCAGTCGTCGGCGGACGCCTGCAGCGCCGAGGCACCGAGCGCCGTCTCCACGTCGCCGGCGTCGAGCCGGTCACCCTGTGCCAGCGCAGCCATGCGCCAGCACAGGTTCTCCAGCTCGCGCACGTTGCCGGGCCACGGATGCGTGCGCAGCCGCGCGACGGCCGCGCGCGACAGCGTTTTCGCCGGCGCGTCGAACCGCTGCGCGGCCAGTGCGAGGAACCGCTCGGCCAGCCGCGGGACGTCGTCGCCACGTTCGCGCAGCGGCGGCACGTGCAGGCGCACCACGTCCAGGCGGTGCAGCAGGTCCTCGCGGAAGCGGCCGTCGGCGACGCGCGCCTGCAGGTCCTGGTGCGTCGCCGCGATCACGCGAACGTCGACGCGGATCAACTCGCGCCCGCCGACGCGGAAGAACTCGCCCTCGGCCAGCACGCGCAGCAGCCGCGTCTGCAGCGGCAGCGGCATGTCGCCGATTTCGTCCAGGAACAGCGTGCCGCCGTCGGCCTGTTCGAAGCGGCCGATGTGCCGACGCTGCGCGCCGGTGAAGGCGCCCGCCTCGTGACCGAAGAGCTCCGACTCCAGCAGCTCCGCCGGGATCGCCGCCGTGTTGAGCGCCACGAACGGCCGCTGCGCGCGCGGCGATTCACGATGCAGCGCGCGGGCGACCAGCTCCTTGCCCGTGCCCGTCTCGCCGGTGACCAGCACCGACAGCGGCGCCTGCGCCAGCCGGCCGATCGCGCGGAACAGCTGGCGCATCACCGGCGTGTCGCCGACCAGCCGGTCGCCGGTGCCCGCCGCTGGCGTGGCGTCGGCGCCGGCTTCCACCTCGGCGCCCTCATCAATGCGTTGCAGGGCACGTTCGGCCAGCGCCACGGCCTCGTCCAGGTCGAAGGGCTTGGACAGGAACTCATGCGCGCCACCGCGGAACGCGCCGGCGGTGCTGGCAACGTCGGTGTAGGCGCTCATCACCACCACCGGCAGCGCCGGCAGCCGCTGCTTGAGTTTCTCGAGCAGCACCAGGCCATCGTCGCCGGGCATGCGCACGTCGGTGAACAGCAGTGCCGGCGGCTCACGTGTGTCCAGGGCATCAAGCGCGTCGCTGGCGCGCTCGAAGACGTCCACCGCGTAGCCCGCCTGCCGCAGGGCCGCGCTGAGCACGAAGCGGATGCTGCGGTCGTCGTCGACGATCCAGACCTGTCGCGTCATGGGCCGGCTCCCGTCGCGTCGTCCACCACGGCCGGCATCGGCAGCAGCAGCGTGAACACGGTATGCCCGGGCCGCGAGCGGTACGCCAGTGAGCCGCGGTGCTCGCGCGCCACCTGCTGCGCCAGCGCCAGGCCGAGGCCGCTGCCTTCGGCGCGGCCCGACACCAGCGGCAGGAACACGCGCTCGGCCAGTTCGTCGGGTACGCCGTGGCCGTCGTCGACGATCTCCAGCCGCAGCGCCACCGGGTGGGCCACGTCGCCGATGCGCAGACCGTGCTCGGCACGCGTGCGCAACGTAACGGTGCCGGCGCCGGCCTCGATCGCGTTGCGCGCCAGGTTCCAGACCGCCTGCACCAGGCGATCGGCATCGCCGGCGAACTCCGGCAGGCTCGGGTCGTAGTCGCGTACCAGCCGCACGGCCCAGCCGGCGTCGTTCTCGGCCAGCCGCAGCACCCGTTCCAGCACGGCATGGATGTTGAGCGCGGCATGCGGGCGCGGCGGCGACGGCACCAGCAGCTGGTCGAGCAACCCGCCCAGCCGCGCCACCTCGTCATCGATCAGGGCGACCAGTTCGCGCGACTCGGCATCGTCGATGCGCCGGCCCAGCAGCTGCGCCGCGCCCTTGAGGCCGGCCAGCGGGTTGCGCAGCTCGTGCGCCAGCCCCTTGAGCGATGCCGACAGCGCCGCCGGCAGCAGGAGCGCCGGGTCGTCGCCGGGGAATTCGTCGACCGGATGCGCCTCCAGCAGCCAGCCCTCGTCCATCGCCGTCAGCCAGAGGTCGGCGAAGCGCTCTGCCGCATCCGGGTACTGCAACCGCACCCGGCGGATGCGCAGCGGTGCGCTGTCGGGTTCCATCCGGGACAGTGCGGCGGCCAGTCGCCCGTCGCCACCGTCAAGTTCGGCCAGCGGCCAGCCCACCAGCCGCCGCGCACTCACGCCCAGCCACCGGGAGAACGACTGGTTGCCCCCCGCGATCGCCCCGTCCACCCCCGCCCACGCCAGCGGCGTGGTCAGGGCATCGAGGTCGGGTGCGAGGGGCGGGGCCATCGCACCATGTTAGTGCAGGGCGGCCTCAATCTATCCGCAGCGTCGCGTCGCCCGAGAAGGTCTCGATGTCGATCTCGGCATCGCCGCTGCCGTAGCGGTGGCTGAGGCTGGCGCCGGGCCCGTGGCGGGGGCGTTGGATGTCTGTTCCCGGCGCGCTGAGCGTGCCGCTGAAGCTTTCGGCGCGGACGCTGGCGGAGGTGTCGCGCGGCAGGCGCAGCTCGAGGTCGCCGCTGACGCTTTCCATCGAAACCTCCGCGCCCGGCGCCAGCGCCGCGGTGACGCGAACGTCGCCGGATACGGTGGCGCCGGAGAACTCGCGCAGCCGGCTTTCCACGACGTCGACGCGCGCGCTGCCCGAAACGGTTTCCACGCTGACCTCTCCGTCCAAGCGCCCGGTCAGCTGGATGTCGCCACTGACGCTGTCGGCTTCCACGTCGCGGCTGTTGAGGGTCAGGCGTTGGTCGCCGCTGACGGTCTCGATGTCGGCCTGGCGCGGCGCGCCGACGACGGTGACGTCACCGCTGACGCTGTCGATCGACAACTCGCGCGAGGCGATGCCCTGCACGTCGATGCGCGCGGCCACGCCGTCGATCTCCAGCGCGGCCTGCAACGGCACCATCAGCCGCAACTCGGTGGGCTCGCTGCGGTCGCGCCCGCCCCAGACGCCGACGCGGTTGGGGTACTTGACGCGGACCTCCAGCGAGCGGCGGTCGCCTTCGATCTCCAGGCGTTCGACGCCTTCGCCCAACTGGCCCTGCACGCGGACTTCGGGGCGGTCCCACGCGCGCACTTCAATCAGGCCCTTGAGGTTTTCCACCTGCAGGCGGCCATCGGCGTCGAGCGGTCGGGTTTCATCGATGGGGGTGGCGGCGATGGCCGGCAGTGCGGCCAGCAGGGCCAGCGAGAACAGGGCGGTGCGGTTCATGGGGAGGCTCCGGATCGGATGGCGAATGGTCAGGTCAGGGCCGCGCGCTGGGACAGCGCGAGGCGGCGTGAGTAGGTGCGGCGCAACTGCTGCAGCAACAGGGCCGAATCCGGGTCCTGCTGCAGGGCGGCGAGGATCTGCGCGGCGTTGCGGTCGAGTTCGGCCAGGCCCGGCTGCAGTGCGGGACTGACCGGCACGCGGCCCACCTCCGCCAGTGCGGCCTGGTACTCGCGGACCATGCCCTGCGCCTGGCGCTGGACATCACCGGTGGCGGCCAATGCCACCGGCGTCGCGGCGGCATCCGTGGACCGCTCGCCCGACGGCTGCACGACGTTCCAGGCCGTGCCGATCGCGAGCGCGCCAGCCAGCGAGGCGGCCAACGCCACCGGCACGGCCCATCGACGCGGGCGCGATACGGGTTGCTGCGGCGTGGCGGCTATGCGTGCGGCAATCGAATCCCATGTCGCCGGGGGCGGCGCCACGTCGCGGCGCAGCGCACGCAGCGACCAGCGCAGCGAATCGGATTCCATGGACGTGTCGCGTGGGGTCGTGTCGGTCATGCGGGTTCTCCCAGCCGGTCGCGCAGCAGGCGCCGCGCGCGGTGCAGTTGTGCCTTGGAACTGCCCACCGCCATGTCCAGCTCGGCGGCGATCTCCTCGTGCGTCCAGCCTTCCACGTCGAACAGCACCAGCACGGCACGGGCACGTGGCGGCAGCGTCGCCACCGCGCGCTCCAGGTCCATCGCCAGCGCGGTGCCATGCCCGGCCGAGTCCGGCGTGCCCAGCACGTCGAAGGCGGCATCGTCGTCCTCGCCGGGACGACTGCGCTGGCGGCGCAGCTCCATCAGCGCGGTGTTGACCGCCAGCCGGTGCAGCCACGTCGAGAACGCCGACTCGAACCGGAACGCCGGCAGCGCCTGCCAGGCACGGACGAACGCCTCCTGGGTCAGGTCCTCGGCGCGCGCACCGTGGCCGCCGACCAGGCGGCCGATAACGCCGTGCACGCGGCCGGCGTGGCGCCGGTACAGGGTTTCGAATGCCGGGACCTCGCCGCGCGCGGCCGCGCCCACCAGCGCCCGGTCCTCGGCGTCGGCCGGTGCGGTGTCGGGTGCGTAGTCGGCCACGGCGGTCAGCATATCGAGTCCGATGCCGCGGCGGCCGGGAAAGTTTAAGCGGGCGGTCGCGTTCCGCGCATCCCCGCGTCACCCCGCTGTCGTCCCGGGCGAAGCGGCCGGCCTGCGTCACCGGCGCGCCCAGCCAAAAAAAAACAGGCCCGGATCTCTCCGGGCCTGCGAGTACCGCGTACGAAAAACCGACCGCGTCAGACCGCGTAGTACATCTGGTACTCCAGCGGGTGGGTCGCGGCGCGGAACGCGGTCACTTCCTTCATCTTCAGCGCGATGTAGGCGTCGATCATGTCGTCGGTGAACACGCCACCGGCCTTGAGGAACACGCGGTCCTTGTCGAGCGCTTCCAGCGCCTGGTCCAACGAATGGCACACGGTCGGGATGTTCTTCTCCTCTTCCGGCGGCAGGTCGTAGAGGTCCTTGTCCGACGGCGCGCCCGGGTCGATCTGGTTCTTGATGCCGTCCAGGCCGGCCATCATCAACGCGGCGAAGGTGAGGTAGCCCGACTGCATCGGGTCCGGGAAGCGGAACTCGATGCGGCGTGCCTTCGGGTTGGACACGTACGGAATGCGGCAGCTGGCCGAGCGGTTGCTGGCCGAGTACGCGAGCATCACCGGCGCCTCGTACCCGGGCACCAGGCGCTTGTAGCTGTTGGTGGTGGAGTTGGTGAAGGCGTTGAGCGCGCGCGCGTGCTTGAACACGCCGCCGATGTACCACAGCGCCATCTGGCTCAGGCCGCCGTAGCCGTCGCCGGAGAACAGGTTGGTGCCGCCCTTGGCCAGGCTCTGGTGCACGTGCATGCCGCTGCCGTTGTCGCCGACGATCGGCTTGGGCATGAAGGTGGCGGTCTTGCCGTTGCGGTGGGCCACGTTCTTGACGATGTATTTCATCATCAGCAGCTCGTCGGCCTTGCGCACCAGCGAGTTGAACTTGGTGCCGATCTCGCACTGGCCGGCGTTGGCCACCTCGTGGTGGTGCACCTCGACCTCGATGCCCACGGCCTCCAGCGTCTTGCACATCTCGGCGCGGATGTCGTGCAGCGAGTCCAGCGGCGCGACGGGGAAGTAGCCGCCCTTCACGCCCGGGCGGTAGCCGGTGTTGCCGCCTTCGTACTCGCGGCCGGAGTTCCACGCGGCCTCTTCCGAATCGACGTGGAAGAAGGTGTGGCCCATGTCGTTGGCGTAGCGCACCGAGTCGAAGATGAAGAACTCAGGCTCCGGCCCGAAGAACGCCTGCTCGGCGACGCCGCTGGACTTCAGGTAGGCCTCGGCGCGCTTGGCCACGCCGCGCGGGTCGCGCGAGTAGGCCTGCATGGTCGACGGGTCGAGGATGTCGCAGGTCAGCACCAGCGTTGGGTCGGCGGTGAACGGGTCCAGGAACGCGGTCGACGCGTCAGGCAGCAGCACCATGTCCGACTCGTTGATGCCCTTCCAGCCCTGGATCGAGCTGCCGTCGAACATCTTGCCGTCCTCCAGCAGCGCGTCGTCGACGATCGACACCGGGTAGGTGACGTGGTGCTGGACGCCGCGCATGTCGGCGAAACGCAGGTCGACGAACTCGACCTTGTGGTCCTTGATCAGCTTCTCGATGTTCTCGATGGACATGCAGGCAACTCCGCGGGTGATGGGATGCCGGTATGGGACGCAAGCACCGTGCCAGCCCGAGATCTCCGGTAAGCCACTGATTTAAATAGATCCTAGAATCGAGAGCCGGCCGGGGCGCACCATCGAGGAGCGATGACGGAGGTTTACGCACCGAAGTGGTGCGGCGGTGACCGTCTACACTCACCGCCGGCCCAGCCCGGGCCGCCGTCCAGACGCCCACCGCGCATGCGCAAGAAGTCCAAGGCGACCTCGATCGACATCGCCCACCTGGCCGGGGTGTCGCAGGCCACGGTATCGCGGGTGCTGCGCGGCAGCCCGCTGGTCAACGCCCAGACCCGCGAGCGGGTCGAGGCGGCGGTGCGCGAGCTCAACTACAAGGTCGACCGCCACGCCTCCAGCCTGCGCACCCAGCGCGCCGGCACGCTGGCGCTGCTGCTGTTCGAGGACCCGACGCCGGACGACTCGCACATCAACCCGTTCTTCCTGTCGATGCTCGGCTCGATCACCCGCGCCTGCGCGCGCCACGGCCACGACCTGCTGGTGTCGTTCCAGCAGCTGTCGGACGACTGGCACGCCGACTACGAGGACAGCATGAAGGCCGACGGCCTGATCCTGCTGGGCTATGGGGATTACCTCGCCTACCGCGGCAAGCTGGAGACGCTGGTCGAGCAGGGCACGCGCTTCGTGCGCTGGGGCGCGGTGCTGGACGACCAGCCGGGCGTTTCGATCGGCTGCGACAACCTGCACGGCGGGCGGCTGGTCGGCGAGCACCTGGCCACGCTCGGCCACCGACGCATTGCGTTCCTGGGCGATGCGTCCAGCCACTACCCGGAGTTCTACGACCGCTACCGCGGTTGCGACGCGGCGCTGCAGGCCCTTGGCGGCGGCATGGACCCGGCGCTGCAGGTCGACGCGGAAAGCTCGGAGGAGGCCGGCTTCGCGGCCGCCCGCACGCTGCTGGCGCGCAAACTCCCGTTCGACGCGGTGTTCGCCGCCAGCGACCTGATCGCCATCGGCGCGATGCGCGCACTGACCGACCACGGCCTGCGCGTCCCCGAGGACGTCGCGGTCGCCGGCTTCGACGACATCCCGATGGCGCGCTTCGCGCAGCCCGCGCTCACCACCGTCTACCAGGACACCACGCGTGCCGGCGAGCTGCTGGTGGAATCGCTGGTCCGCCTGGTGCGTGGCGAGCCCGCCGAAAGCACCACGCTGCCGGCGTCGCTGGTGGTGCGGCGCTCGACGGGGACCTAGTCGCAGCGACCCCCAATGCCCTTGTAGGAGCGACGTCAGTCGCGACCGCGACATTCGGGGCGCAACGCGAGGCGCCGATTGCCGGTCGCGACTGACGTCGCTCCTACAGATGGGGAGTCGCAGGCAAAGCCCTCGCGGCTGAAGCCGCTCCTACAGACGTGCTATTGGGAAAACCACGCTCTTGTAGGAGCGGCTTCAGCCGCGATCATCAACCGGCGCCCAACGCGACGCCCTCATTCCCTGCGCGTCACCGCCTCCAGCGCCGCCACCATCGCCGGCTCCGTCACCGGTCCATCCTGCACCCACACCTCGGCGCCATGCGCGGGCACCGTGGCCGACAACGTGCCGCCGGTCGCGACCTGTCTCGCCTCGCCCGACAGCGCCGCGCGCCACGTGCCCGCCTGCAGCATCGTGTCGACGGCGAACGTGGCCGGCGCGTCGCCCTTGTTGAGCAGCACCAGCGCGACCTGCGCGGTGTCCTCGTCCTGCAGCACGCGGTAGAACGCGGCGCGGTCGCCGGCGAGTTCGACGTTGAGCTGCAAGCCCCGTTGCAGCGCCGGCGTGGTGCGCCGCACGTTGGCGATCCGCGTCAGTGCTCGGTGGATCGGATGGTCGGCCGCCGCATCCACACGGCCCTGTCCGAAGTAGTTGCGGTTGCCCGCGTGCTCGGCACGGCCACGCATGAAGCCGGTTTCCGAGCCGTAGTAGACGACCGGGATGCCGCGCGCGGTGAACAGCCAGTTATGGGCGTCGATGAAGCCTTCGTCGGACGCGTCCATCCGCGCCATGTCGTGGTTGTCGTAGAACGTCGCCAGCTCGTACGGGTTGGCGTACGGCCCGTCCACGAGATGCAGCGACGGTGCCAGCCGTTCGAAGCCAAGGCGCTTGCGCCCGAACACCTCGTCCATCGCCTGCTTCATCGGGAAGTCGAGCACGCTGACCTCGCCGTGGCCGGGCAGGGTGTGCGTGGCGATCTTGGCGGCGTCGTAGTCGAAGGCCTCGCCGAACATGAAGAAGCCCGGGTGTTCGGCGCGCACGCGGCGGGTGAACGCATCCCAGAACGTGTGCGGCATCCACGCGATGGTGTCGATGCGGAAGGCGTCCGCGCCCTGGTCGATCCAGTGCAGGTAGTCGCGCGACAGGTAGTCGAGCACGGCCGGGTTGGCGGCGTCGAAGTCGCCCAGTTGAGCCAGGTTGCCGTCGAAGATCGAGCCGGTCGCGCCGTCCACCGGGCCGGTGTCGTTGAAGAAGGCGTGCAGCGGGTTGCCTTGCGGGTCCAGATCCGTGGGATGCAGGTTCTGGTGGTCGGCGATGCGCGTGCCGTCGCGGTCGTACACCTCGCCGAACAGCGGCTGGTCGGCCG
>MIDV01000092.1:71817-77290 GCA_001830245.1 Lysobacterales bacterium RIFOXYA1_FULL_69_10
GCCAACCCGCGGAAATCCAGGCCGTCGCTGGGCAGGTGCTCGTCCAGCTCGAAGAAGTTGACGCCCCAGTAGCCGTGGTAGCCGGTCTTGCCGCGGTCGCTGAGGATCGTGCCGCAGCCGGGCTCGCTGCCGCCGGTGAACGCCTCGTCCGGGTTGTCGACCACCGGCGTGATCCACAGCGCGCCAAAGCCCATGCCGCGGATGTAGTCGAGGTTGTCGGCGATGCCGCGGAAGTCGCCGCCGAGGTAACCGATGTTGCCGGCGACGCCGTCGCAGGGCTCAAGCGGCCGGTCGAAGGTCGGATGGTCACCCCCCTGGTCGCGCTGGTCGTTGGACGTATCGCCGTTGACGAAGCGGTCGGTGACGACGAAGTACACGGCGTTGGCGGCAAAGGGTTCATCGGTGCCGACGTAACGCGCGGCAGGGGGCGCGTCGGGCGCGCCACCGGCCGGCACGTGCGCGCAGGCGGCTAGCGTCGAGGCGAGGGCCGCGGCGAGGAGGAGACGGCGGCGAAGCGATCGGGTGTCGGAGGTCATCTGCTGTCCTGGAAGTGCTGCATCAACACGTCAACGCGTGCATTGCTGTTGCCCCTCCCCCTGCCTGCAGGGGGAGGTTGGGAGGGGGTGCGCGTCACGGGCGTACAGGTCACCGGCGATCAAATCGGCACGGCCTACCGCCCCGCCACCGGCACCGCGACGGTCGCCGCGGCCGGCTCCCGCACCCGCAGCACGCACAGGCCGGCGACGATGAGGCTGATGCCGCCGATCGCCAGCGCGTTGATCGGTGCGCCGCCCAGGAATGTCTTGAGCAGGAACCCCAGCAGGCTGGCGGCGACCAGCTGCGGGATCACGATGAAGAAATTGAAGATGCCCATGTACACGCCCATCTTCCGTGCCGGCAGGCTGTCGGACAGCAGCGCGTAGGGCAGCGACAGGATCGAGGCCCACGCAAAGCCGACGCCCACCATCGACAGCAGCAGCCAGGCGGGGTCGCGGATCCACAGGAACGACAGCAGCCCCAGCCCGCCCAGCGTCACGTTGATGAGATGGCTGACGCGCAGGCCCCACCACCGCACCATCCACGGGATGACGATCGCCGCCAGCGCGGCGAAGCCGTTGTAGGCGGCAAACAGCACGCCCACCCAGTTGGCGCCGGCGTTGTAGGCGGCCGACGAGGTGTCGGTGCTGCCGTAGTGCACCTCCGTCACGGCGCCGGTGGTGTAGATCCACATCGCGAACAGCGCGAACCAGCTGAAGAACTGCACCACCGCCAGCTGCCGCATGGCCTGCGGCATGACCTGCAGGTCGTCGAGGATCGCGGTGAACGCGTTGCCGCCGGTGAACGCAGTGCGCAGCAACAGCGCGATGCCGTACGCGCCGATGAGCCCGGCCAGGACGTACAGCTGCCGGTCCAGCCCAAACCCCGCAATCAACGCCGCACCGGCCGCACCGGCCACCAGCCAGGCCATGCCACTGCGACGCGCGCGCGCCGGGTCCAGCGGGCGGTGCATCAGCGGCGGGGCTTCGTCCCAGGCGTGCAGCTGCTCGGGCGTGTACTCGCGGGTGCGCAGCACGGTCCAGCCCACCGCCGTCACCAGCACCGCGCCGCCGAAATAGAACGCGTAGCGCACCGTGTCCGGCACCTCGCCGGGCGCGGCGGTGTTGGCAACGCCCATGCGCTCCAGGATGAAGGGCAGCATCGATGCGATCACCGAGCCCACGCCGATGAAGAAGCTCTGCATCGCATAGCCGCTGGGCCGCTGGCGCACCGGCAGCTGGTCGCCGACGAAGGCGCGGAACGGCTCCATCGCGATGTTGATCGACGCATCCAGGATCCACAGCGTGCCGGCGGCGATCCACAGCGCCGGCGAATTGGGCATCACCAGCAAGGCCAGCGTCGCCAGTACCGCGCCGACCAGGAAGTACGGCCGACGCCGCCCCAGACCGGTCCAGGTGCGGTCGGACATGTAGCCCACGATCGGCTGCACGATCAGCCCGGTCAGCGGCGCGGCGATCCACAGCAGCGGGATCTGCTCCATGTCCGCGCCCAGCGTCTGGAAGATCCGGCTGACGTTGGCGTTCTGCAGCGCGAAGCCGAACTGGATGCCGAGGAAGCCGAAGCACATGTTCCAGATCTGCCAGAACGACAACTGCGGTTTGCGGCTCATGCGGTGGTCCTTTGCGTGATCGGTCGACAGCGCGTGGCGTGGCGCGCGGATGCGGCGCGCCCTGCCCCGCGTGGCCGGGCATGGCGGCCATCCTAGTCAGCCATCGCACTGCACCATGCCCGGATGCAAACGTATTCACCGCGCCGCATGACCGCCCGCACGCGTGTGCACCTGCACACCGTGGAATAGTCCGCGTTCGATCGAACCCCGGCCCTGGAATGGCGATGACGACACAGTGGTGGCACGGCGCGGTGATCTACCAGATCTACCCGCGCAGCTTCCTGGATACCAACGGCGACGGCGTGGGCGATTTGCCCGGCATCGTCGAGAGGCTCGAATACGTGGCCAGCCTGGGCGTGGACGCGATCTGGATCTCGCCCTTCTTCAAGTCGCCAATGGCCGACTTCGGCTACGACATCGCCGACTACCGCGCGGTGGACTCGCTGTTCGGCACCCTGGACGATTTCGACCGGCTGCTGGAGAAGGCGCACGGACTGGGCATCAAGGTCATGATCGACCAGGTGCTGAGCCACACCTCCAGCCAGCACGCGTGGTTCCTGGAAAGCCGCGAGAGCCGCGACAACCCCAAGGCCGACTGGTACGTGTGGGCCGACCCCCGGCCCGACGGCACGCCGCCCAACAACTGGCTGTCGATCTTCGGTGGGGTGGCGTGGAAGTGGGAACCTCGGCGCGAGCAGTACTACCTGCACAACTTCCTGGCCGCGCAGCCCGACCTCAATTTCCACTGCCCGGCCGTGCAGCAGGCCACGCTCGACAACGTCGACTTCTGGCTGGCGCGCGGCGTCGACGGCCTGCGCCTGGACGCGATCAACTTCTGCTTCCACGACGCGCAGCTGCGCGACAACCCGCCCAAGCCGGCGCACCTGCGCGTGGGCCGCGGCTTCAGCGCCGACAACCCCTACGCGTACCAGTACCACCACTACAACAACACGCGCCCGGAAACGCTGGTGTTCATGGAGCAGCTGCGCGCGCTGATGGACCGCCACCCCGGCTCGGCGGCGCTGGGCGAGTTCTCCTCGGAGGACTCGCTGGCGACGATGGCCGAGTACGTCGGCGACACGCGCCTGCACATGGGCTACAGCTTCGAGCTGCTGACCGACGACTTCACCGTGGCCTACATCCGCGGCACGGTGCAGAATCTGGAAGCGAAGATGCCGCACGGCTGGCCGTGCTGGGCGATCTCCAACCACGACGTGCAGCGCGCGGTGACGCGCTGGGGCGGCGCGGATGCGTCCGACGACCTGGCGCGGCAGCTGGTCGCGCTGGTGTGCTCGCTGCGCGGTTCGGTGTGCCTGTACCAGGGCGAGGAGCTTGGACTGGGCGAGGCCGAGGTCCCGTTCGAGTCGCTGCAGGACCCGTACGGCATTTCCTTCTGGCCGAAGTTCAAGGGCCGCGACGGCTGCCGCACGCCGATGCCGTGGACCGGCGACGGCCAGGCCGGTTTCAGTGCGGCCCCGCCGTGGCTGCCGATCCCCGCCGAGCACCGCGCCCGCAGCGTGCAGGCGCAGGAAGCCGACGGCGGCTCGGTGCTCAACGCCACCCGCCGCTTCCTGCGCTGGCGCAAGCAGCACGAAGCGCTGGTGCACGGCGCCATCGCATTCCTGGACACGCCCGAGCCGGTGCTGGCCTTCACGCGCACACTGGGCGAGCAGTCGCTGCTTGTCGCGTTCAACCTGTCGGCCGAAACCGCCACGTGCGCGCTGCCCGGCGGCCTGTCGCCGGTGCCGCTCGACGACCACGGCCTGCTCGCGGGCCACGTCGAAGGCGACCGGCTTCACCTGCCGCCGCGCGGCGTGTACTACGCGACGCTGGGGTGACCGGCGCTGCCCGCCCCGTGCCGCCCCACTCAGGCCGGGACGGCAGCGCAGTGGCGGGCGATGAAGTCCTCGTGCGCGGGCATCCGTGCCGCGCACGACTCCAGCACCCGGCGCACGCCGGCCAGCATCGCCTCGGCCTCGCTGTCGTCGAGCAGGTCGACCATCGGGTGGTAGCCGGACGGCAGCACGCCCTGGCCGATCAGCACCTGGATCCAGCTGCTCTCGGTGAACAGCTCTTCGTGCTCGCGGAACACGCGGCCGTGGCGCTGGAAGAGCTCGATCTTGTGCGCCAGCGTGTCGGGGATCGACATCGCCCGGCAATCGCGCCAGAACGGCTCCTCGCGGCGGTTGGCCCAGTAGTGCAGCACCAGGAAGTCGCGCGAGCGGATGTACTCGAACTGCACCTGGCGGTTGTACTCGTCGATCTCCACCGGGTCGAAGCCGGCATCGGGGAAGAAGCTCACCAGCTTGGACAGGCTGGCCTGGATGAAGTGGATGCTGGTCGACTCCAGGGGCTCCATGAACCCGCTGGCCAGCCCCAGCGCCACGCAGTTGCGGTGCCAGAAGCGCTTGCGCATCCCGGTGGTGAAACGCAGCGGGCGCGGCTCGGCCTGCGGCGCGCCGTCGAGGTGGGCCAACAGGATGCGCGCGGCCTCGTCGTCGTCCATGTGCGCGCTGCTGTAGACCATGCCGTTGCCGATGCGGTGCTGCAGCGGGATACGCCACTGCCAGCCGGCTCGGCGGGCGGTCGAGCGGGTGTACGGGGTGAGCGGACTCAC
Organism: Lysobacterales bacterium RIFOXYA1_FULL_69_10; assembly: GCA_001830245.1. Taxonomy (GTDB): domain Bacteria; phylum Pseudomonadota; class Gammaproteobacteria; order Xanthomonadales; family Xanthomonadaceae; genus Lysobacter_C. The sequence goes on from MIDV01000092.1 coordinate 76,602, forward strand.
GGAATCGCACGGCACCGCCATCGCGCGATCGCACGGCAGCCAGTGGGTCCAGTCCTCGTAACCGGCGTGCAGCGCCTGCTCGATCAGCAGCCCGCGGAAGCCCGAGCAGTCCAGAAACAGATCGCCCTCGACCACGCGCCCGTCGTCCAGCACCACCGATTCGATGAAGCCGTCATCGCCGCGCAGGCGCACATCCCCGATGGTGCCCTCGATGCGCGTCACCCCACGCGCCTCGGCCAAGCCGCGCAGGTACTTCGCGTACAGCCCGGCGTCGAAGTGGAAGGCGTGGGCGACGTTGCTCAATGGCGAGTTGGCGACATCGGCGCCGCGCAGGAACCGGTTCTGCCAGCCGGCCACAGCGTTGAACACGTAACGATCGAGCACGTCCGCACGCCCGGCCTGGCGCGACTTCAGCCAGTACTGGTGGAACGGCACCGCCCCCAGGTCGCGCCCACCGACCGCGCCGAAGGCATGCATGTAGCGGTGCCCGGGTTGCAGCCAGTCGACGAACTCGATGCCGAGCTTGAACGTGCCCTGCGTCATGCGCATGAACTCGTTCTCGTCGATGCCCAGCGTCGCGTTGAACAGGCGGATCTGCGGGATCGTCGCCTCGCCCACGCCCACCGTGCCGATCAGCTCGGACTCCACCAGGGTGATGTCCAGCGCGCGGCCCATCAGCTTGGACAGCA
>MIDV01000092.1:77300-82618 GCA_001830245.1 Lysobacterales bacterium RIFOXYA1_FULL_69_10
CATCCAGCCGGCGGTGCCGCCTCCGACGATCACGACCTTGCCAATCCGACCCGCCCCGACCTGCGCCTCGCCCATCAGCCGTCCCCGTGCCGCGCCGCCAGCCGGCGCGGGCCACAGCCTAGGGCAAAAAAACGCCGTCGCGCGCCACTCCGGCGTCGCCTGCCATCAGGAATTCGTATTCATGCCGCATGACCGTCGACCTCCGCGCCCGGAAGGGCTGCCGTGGCTGCTCGCCGTCGCCGTCGCCTTCGCCGCGCCGCTGGCCCATGCCGGCGACGCCGATGCGCTGGCCGATTGCGACCGCAATGAGGTCGCCCGCGTGCTGGTGCCTGCGGCCTCCGGCGACACCACGGCCCGTGGTTACTGGCTAGACCGCCACCGCATCGCGTGGCCCGGCGCGTCGATGCACGGGCGCTTCGCGCTGTATCGCTCGGCGACGGCCTCGGTCGTGGCCGAACCCGGCGCGCCGGTGCGCGGCAGCGACGGCCGCTGGCCGCTGGAGCCGGACATTGCACCGATCCCGGACGCGCTGCGCGCGCGCTTTGCCTTCATCGGGGACGGCCCGCGGTTGCGACTGCAAGCCGGGTACGCCGCCATCGCCGACCTGCTGCGCGAGGAGGTGTGGCTGGTGCAGGAGGACGGGAACGGCCGTGTCATCGCCCGCACCCGGCTGCAGCACCCCGGCGCGCTCGACGACCTGTACGCAGCCGCCGCTTCCGACGACGCCGCGCCGCTGGGGCCGGTGCTCGACGACCACGCGTCGTCCCTGCGCGTGTGGGCGCCCACCGCACGCGACGTGTCGGTATGCCTGTACGACACCGTCGACGGGCCGGCCACAGCGCACCTGCCGCTGGTGCGCGACGATGGCACCGGCACCTGGTCGCGGCATGTCGACGACGACCTCTCCGGCCGTGCGTATGCCTACCTGGTCGACGTGGTGGTGCCCGGCACCGGCGTGGTGCGCAACCGCGTCACCGACCCCTATTCGGTCGTGCTGACGGCCGACAGCGCGCGCAGCGTGTTCTTCGACCTCGACGACGCCGGCCTCAAGCCGGCCGAATGGGACGGCCACGCGCGTCCCGCGCCGCTTGCGTCACCGGTCGACATGGCGATCTACGAGCTGCACGTGCGCGACTTCTCGCGCGACGACGCCAGCGTGCCGTCCGTCCACCGCGGCAAGTACACCGCGTTCGCACAGCCCGACAGCCACGGCATGCGCCACCTGCGTGCCCTGCGCGGCGCCGGCATCACCGACGTGCATCTGCTGCCAGTGTTCGACCTGGCCACGGTGCCGGAGACGGCATGCGTCGAGCCGGACGTCCCCGACGCCTCGCCCGACAGCGAGGCGCAGCAGGCCGCGGTGATGGCCGTCGCCGCCGACGACTGCTTCAACTGGGGCTACGACCCGTACCACTTCAATGCGCCCGAGGGCAGCTTCGCCACCGACGCGACCGACCCGGCGACGCGCATCCGCGAGCTCCGCGCCATGGTGCAGGCGCTGCACGCACAGGGCCTGCGCGTGGGCATGGACGTGGTCTACAACCACACCACGGCCTCCCGGCAGTCGCCGCGCTCGGTGCTGGACCGCATCGTGCCGGGCTACTACCACCGGCTGGATGCGGACGGCGTGGTCGAGCGTTCGACCTGCTGCGACAACACCGCCACCGAGCACGCGATGATGGCGCGCCTGATGATCGATTCGGCCGAGCTGTGGGTGCGCCACTACGGCATCGATTCGTTCCGCTTCGACCTGATGGGCCACCAGCCGCGCGAGGCGATGGAACGGCTGCAGGCGCGCGTGGATGCCGCCGCCGGCCGCCGCGTCGAGCTGATCGGCGAGGGCTGGAACTTCGGCGAGGTCGCCGACGGGACGCGCTTCGTGCAGGCCTCGCAGGGTTCGCTGCAGGGCTCGGGCATCGGCACCTTCAGCGACCGCGCGCGCGACGCGATCCGCGGCGGCGGTCCCGCCGACAGCGGCGAGGCGCTGTTCGCGCAGGGCTACGCCAACGGCCTGCACCATGCCGACAACGGCCGTGGCACCGGCGCCACCCGCGACGACCTGCTGCACGCCGCCGACCTGGTGCGCGCGGGGCTGGCCGGCACGCTGGCCGACTACACGATGGAACACGCAGACGGCGGGGCGCGGCCGCTGTCGCAGCTCGACTACAAGGGCCAGCCCGCCGGCTACGCCGCGCAACCGGCGGAAGTCGTCAACTACGTCGAGAACCACGACAACCAGACGCTGTTCGACATCAACGTGTTCAAGCTGCCGCCGGGCACGGCGGCGGCCGAGCGTGCACGGGTGCAGGTGCTGGCACTGGCGCTCAACGCCTTCAGCCAGGGCATCGCGTACTTCCACGCCGGTGGCGAACTTCTGCGCTCCAAGTCGCTGGACCGCAACAGCTTCGATTCGGGCGACTGGTTCAACCGCATCGACTGGACCGGCCGGGCCAACTTCTTCGGCACCGGCCTGCCACCGGCGCACGGCAACGAGGGCGACTGGGCGCTGATGCGCCCGCTGCTGCGCGATGCGTCCATCGTGCCGGCGCCGGCGGACATCGCCTTCACCCGCGACGCGTTCCTGGACCTGATGCGCATCCGCGCCAGCACGACGCTGCTGCGCCTGCGCACCGCCGAGGACGTCATGCAGCGGCTGCGCTTCCACAACACCGGTCCGGACCAGAACCCGGTGGTGATCGTCGGCGAGATCGACGGGCGCGGCTACGAGGGCGCGAACTTCCAGGCGTTGCTGTACCTGGTGAACGTGTCGCCGGACGCGCAGACGGTGGCGATCCCGGCACTGGCCGGGCGCGACTGGACGCTGCATCCGGTGCATCGCGCGCCCGGATCCGCGGACGACTATCCGTACGACACCCGGTATGACAGCGACACGGGCCACTTCGACGTCGCACCGCGCACCGCGGTCGTCCTCGTCATCGAATGACATGCCACCACAGGAACCCCGCCGCATGCGCCTGCCTGCCCTGAGCCTCCTCGCCCTCGCCCTGGCCACGCCGCTGGCCGCGCCCTCTGCCTGGGCCGAAACCGTCGCCACGGTGTCCTCGCCCAACGACGTGCTGACCGTCGAGCTGGACATCACCGAAGGCCGCCTGGCCTACCGCGTGCTGCGCTTCGGCGAGCCGGTGATCGACGATTCGCGCATGGGTTTCCGGCTGCGCGGCAGCGGCACGATCGAGCGCAACCTCGAACTGGCTAGCACGGCAAGCGCATCGCGCGACGACACCTGGGAGCAGCCGTGGGGCGAGAACCGCTTCGTGCGCGACCACCACGAGGAACTGCGCGCGACGATCCGCGAGACCATCGCCCCGCACCGCACGTTCGACGTGGTGTTCCGCGTGTTCGACGATGGCGTCGGATTCCGCTACGCCTTCCCCGAGCAGCCGGCCATGGCCGAGGCGATCATCGACGACGAGCTGACCGAATTCGTGATCGCCGAGCCGGCCACCACGTGGTGGATACCCGCCGGCGAGTGGAACCGCTACGAATACCTCTACGACGCGACGCCCGTCGAGCAGGTCACCGCCGCGCACACGCCGATGACCCTGCGCACCGAAGACGGCCTGCACGTGGCCATCCACGAGGCGGCGCTGGTCGACTACGCGGGCATGTGGCTGCGCCGTGCCGAGGGCCGCCGCTTCCGCACGCAGCTGTCGCCCGCCTCGGAAGGCTGGAAGGTCAAGCGCGCGCTGCCGTTCCAGACGCCGTGGCGCACGATCCAGATTGCCGACACCGCGCCCGCGCTGTATGCCTCGAGCGACCTCATTCTCAACCTCAACGAACCCAACCGGCTCGGCGACGTCAGCTGGTTCGAGCCGGCCAAGTACGTCGGCATCTGGTGGTCGCTGCACCTGGAAGCCGAAAGCTGGGCGACCGGGGCCAAGCACGGTGCGACCACGCGCAACACGAAGCGCTACATCGACTTCGCCGCCGAGCACGGCTTCCGCGGCGTACTGGTCGAGGGCTGGAACCCCGGCTGGGACGGGCAGTGGTTCGGCAACGGCTACGACTTCGACTTCACCAGGGCGACGCCGGACTTCGACATCGACGTGCTGTCGGCGTACGCGAAGGAACGCGGCGTCCACCTGATCGGCCACCACGAGACCGGCTGCGCGGTCAGCCACTACGAAGACCAGATGGACGCGGCGTTCGCGATGAACGAGCGGCTCGGCATCGACGTGGTCAAGACCGGCTATGTGTGCGACGCCGGCCAGATCGAACGCCGCCTGCCCGACGGCACCGTCGCGCGCGAGTGGCACGACGGCCAGTGGAACGTGAACCACCACCAGCGCGTGCTGGAGGCCGCGGCGAAGCACCGGGTCGCGATCAACGCGCACGAGCCGGTCAAGGACACCGGCCTGCGCCGCACCTACCCGAACTGGGTCAGCCGCGAAGGCGCGCGCGGCATGGAGTACGCCGCCTGGGGCAACCCGACCAACCCGCCCGAGCACGAGGCCGAGCTGCTGTTCACGCGCATGCTGTCGGGGCCGATGGACTTCACCCCCGGCATCCTCAGCCTGCAGGGCCGCGGCCAGGCCATCCAGACCACGCTGGCCAAGCAGCTGGCGCTGTACGTGGTGCTCTACAGCCCGGTGCAAATGGCGGCCGACCTGCCCGAGCACTACGCCGAGCACATGGACGCGTTCCAGTTCATCAAGGACGTGCCGGCCGACTGGGCGCAGACGCGCGTGCTGATGGGCGAGATCGGCGACTACGCCGTGGTCGCGCGCCTGGACCGCGACAGTGCCGACTGGTACCTGGGCGCGGTGACCGACGAGCACGGCCGCGCGCTGCAGGTGCCGCTGTCGTTCCTGGAACCCGGCCGCCGCTACACCGCGCAGGTCTACCGCGACGGCGAGGGCGCGCACTGGGAGGACACGCCGTTCGCGTTCGAGCGCGAGACCGTCGAGGTGAGCAGCGCCGACGTGCTGCCGCTGCGGCTGGCCGCCGGTGGCGGGCAGGCGATCCGGTTCGTGGCGCGCTGAGTTCGGAGCGATGCAGCGGCCGCCTTTAGCTCCTCCCCCTGCCTGCAGGGGGAGGTGGGGAGCGGGTGCTGTTCGAGCGAGAAGCAACGTCTCCGCAGCGCGCGAAAGGCACCCCTCCCCAACCCTCCCCTGCACGCAGGGGAGGGAGTAAGACTGCAGCGACATTGCCGCGCCCGACCGCGTGGCTACCGACCCCACGCGCGGCCGCCTCACCCTCAACGGCTTCTTCGTCTGCAATCCCACCCTGTAGGAGCGACGTAAGTCGCGACCGCCATCCCCGGACCTCACCGATGCACCGAGTCCTCCGCGCAATCG
>MIDV01000093.1:0-1076 GCA_001830245.1 Lysobacterales bacterium RIFOXYA1_FULL_69_10
CTCCGCGTTCGGCTACGGCGCCGAAGCCAGTGGCAACAGCGCCACGGCACTGGGCTTCGGGGCAGTGGCGAGCAACTTCGATTCCACCGCGCTGGGTTCGAACGCCATCGCCAGCGGCGACAATAGCGTGGCCGTCGGCGGCGCGTTCTTCGGCTTCATCCCGACCGAAGCCTCCGGCGACTACTCGGTCGCGGTCGGTGGTGGTGCCTACACACCCGGCTTCAATTCGGTGGCGCTGGGCAACCTGGCCACCGCCCAAGCCGACAACAGCGTGGCCATCGGTGGCGACTCGGTCGCCGATCGCGAGGACAGCGTATCGGTCGGCAGCGCAGGCGGCGAGCGCCAGATCACCCACGTCGCGGCGGGCACGGAGGACACCGATGCGGTGAACCTGGGCCAGTTGAACGACGTCGCCGAAGCCTCGGAGAACGCCACGCGCTACTTCAAGGCCAACGGCGCGAACGACGGCACCGATGACGCCACCGCCAACGGCGACTACGCCACCGCATCCGGCTCTGCCGCACTGGCGGAAGGCGTCGGCGCGACCGCGACCGGCTCGGGTGCCTTCGCGTTGGCCGACGGTGCGACCGCCACCGGCTTTTCCGCCACCGCCACCGGCAGCAACAGCGTCGCCACCGGCAGCAGCGCCGAAGCCAGCGGCGACTCCAGCATCGCCATCGGCGGACAGGTGGATGCCTTCGATGCCGATGGCAATCCGATCACCGTCAACACCGTCGCCTCGGGCCTCGGGGCCACGGCCGTCGGTTCCGGCAGCCTGGCCGCGGGGCTGGGCAGTTCGTCGTTCGGCGTGCTCAGCGAAGCCAGCGGCGAGGCCAGCTCGGCGTTCGGCTACGGCAGCACGGCCACCGGCTCGTACGCCTCCAGCTTCGGTCATGCCAGCGGGGCCACGGGCGACTACAGCGTCGCCGTCGGCGGGCCTGCGGACCTGATCCCGGATTTCGGCCTGCTGGTCTACACGCAGGCCAGCGGCTTCAGCGCGGCGGCTTTCGGTGCCGGCGCGATCGCCGCCGGCGACTACAGCCTGGCGGCAGGCAGCCTGGCCGAAGCGTCGGGCC
>MIDV01000093.1:1111-1357 GCA_001830245.1 Lysobacterales bacterium RIFOXYA1_FULL_69_10
CCGGGCGATTACGCCACCGCGCTGGGTGCGGAGTCCTGGGCCAGCGGCGACAGCAGCACCGCGGTCGGCTTCTACAGCACGGCGTTGGGCGACAACAGCGTGGCGCTGGGCGCCCACTCGACCGCGGACCGCGACAACACCGTCTCCGTGGGCGATACGGGCAACGAACGCCAGGTCACCCACGTCGCGGCCGGCACGGAAGGCACCGATGCGGTGAACGTGGATCAGTTGAATGCGGTGGCTGAA
>MIDV01000094.1:0-1177 GCA_001830245.1 Lysobacterales bacterium RIFOXYA1_FULL_69_10
ATCTCGGGGCAGCTTTTAAATATTACTTTTGATGTGCTTCGTGATTTGATTGCTCTTGTCAGTATTTTGGTAATTACCATTTATATGCTCCTTGATAGGGAAAAAATTGAAAATTATGCTACTTCTTTTTTCGGGGTGCGCCAGGAGAAAGTCCAAAAGATATTGAGGTTGGTGGAGGAGAAATTGGGAGCCTGGCTTCGGGGGCAGGTAGTTCTGTCGCTTTTGATTGGTGCAATGACATATGCAGGCCTTCTGATTTTGGGTGTGGAATTTGCCCTGCCTTTGGCAATTTTGGCAGGGCTTCTGGAAGTGGTACCGGTAATCGGACCAATTATCGCTGCTATTCCGGCAGTGCTTTTGGCCCTGACTGTTTCACCCTTTCAAGCGGGACTTGTAACCGGGCTTTATGTTGCCATACAACAACTTGAGGGTCATGTGGTGGTGCCGCAGGTAATGAGGCGGGCAGTAGGCTTAAATCCTTTGCTTGTTATTTTGGCTATTTCCGTTGGAGGAAGACTTTTGGGAATTGGAGGAGCTCTTTTGGCCGTACCTATTGCTGTAGTAATACAACTTGTGTTGCAAGAAACCCTCAAGGTCGAAGAATAACCTTTCAATTTGATTTTGCCTTTGTTTTGAGCTAAAATTAGCATGCCTAGGAAGCTGGATGATAGTCGCCATTGGCGACAGGAAAGTCCAGACAGCGCAGAGCAGGGTGGTCGCCGTTAGGCGACAGCCGTAAGGCCTAGTTAGAGTAACAGAGACGATCCGGGTGGCGCCGGTTGAAACGATCAAGCTACTGGATCTTTGGCTTGTAGAAACGCGAGGGATTTATCCTGAGCGAGCGAAGCGAGTCGAAGGACAATCCTCCCCGCTGCAATCCTAGATTGAACTGAGCTGCTCGCTCGATAGTTCGAATAAGGAGCAGTCGCCTAAGGCGACACAGATGACATCAAACATCATTTGTAGATAGATTTCATCTCAAACAGAATCTGGCTTAAAGGCTCCCTAGGCACAAAATTATTCTCTATTATTTAAGTGTCTTTCAGTATAACGCCTGAATCTCCGCCCCGGCTCAACAATGAGCCCTAATGTCAATTGCTGGGCAAATTCCTGCAATGTAATCTGTTCTTTTACAGTATTAAAAAATACAGTTGTTTGCTTTGTTTTAATGCTTTCA
>MIDV01000094.1:1327-28513 GCA_001830245.1 Lysobacterales bacterium RIFOXYA1_FULL_69_10
CCGCCAGCCACTCGTCGTCGCTGCCCTCGTTGACGTCCTCGAACAGGAACGTGCTCAGGTAGCGCTCGCCGGTGTCGGGCAGCATCGTCAGGATCACCGCGCCGTCCTCGGCATTGCGTGCGACCTCGAGCGCGGCCGCTGCGGTGGCCCCGGCCGACACGCCGACGAACAGGCCTTCCTCCTGCGCCAGCCGGCGCGCGGTGTCGCGCGCGGTGGTGTCGTCGATGGGGACGATCGCGTCGGCCACGTCGCGGTTGAGCACCTCGGGCACGAAGTCCGGTGTCCAGCCCTGGATCTTGTGCGGCTGCCACTCCTTGCCCGACAGCAGCGCCGCGCCGGCCGGTTCGCTGGTGGTGATGCGCACCTCGGGCCGTGCCAGCTTGAGCATCTCGCCCACGCCGGTCAGCGTCCCGCCCGTGCCCCAGCCGGTGACGAAGTGGTCGAGCCGGCGGCCGGCGAAGTCCTGCAGGATTTCCGCCGCCGTCGTGTTGCGGTGGAAGGCCGGGTTGGCGGGGTTCTGGAACTGCCGGGCCAGGAACCACCCGTGCTTCTTGGCCAGTTCCTCGGCGCGGCGGACCATGCCGCTGCCGCGCTCGGCCGCCGGGGTCAGGATGACGCGCGCGCCGTAGGCCCGCATCAGCTTGCGTCGCTCGATCGAGAACGTCTCGCTCATGGTCGCCACGAACTTGTAGCCACGCGCCGCACACACCATCGCCAGCGCGACGCCGGTATTGCCGGACGTGGCTTCCACAACGGTGTCGCCCGGTTTGAGCTGCCCGCGCGCCTCGGCATCGAGGATGATCGCCAGCGCCAGCCGGTCCTTGACCGAGCCGCCGGGATTGAACGATTCGACCTTCGCGTAAAGCGTCACGTTCGAAGGGGCGAGGCGATGCAGGCGCACGACCGGGGTGCGGCCGATGGTGTCGAGGATGCTGTCGTGGATCATGGCGGAGGCTCGCGTGGGGAGGGGGAGCGAAGCGGGGTTCTGAATCCGGAACGGCCGCTCCAGCGTACCTGCATGGCGAACGGCACGCCCGGCGGGCGGGGGCCATGGATGCAGGCAGGCATCCACGCCGCGCCCGGCCACCCGGGACGGCGCCGTTCATGCGATGCCGGCATCGACTTTGCCCCTTCGGGCTTTGCGCGATCGGCTGTCAACCTTTGGCCCACGCGGGCGTTACACCCGCTTGGCTACACTGCCGCGCTTGCTGTCCCCCCACCACTCCCGTTCAGAGAGAGGCATGCGACCCCACTTCCGTTTTGGTGCCATCGGCGCCCTTGTACTTTCTTTGGCCCTGGCGGCCTGTGGCAACAATGAAGCGGCGCAGGGCGGCGGGGGTGACCGGGCGGTTCCGGTGACGACCGAGCAGGTGCGCATGCGGCCGTGGAACGATACGGTGCAGGCGCTGGGCACGGTGACCGCGCGCGAGTCGGTCACGGTCACCGCCAAGGTCAGCGAGACGGTGACGGACGTGCACTTCGACAGCGGCGACCGGGTCCGTGCGGGCGACCCGCTGGTGACGCTGAGCGGCCAGGCCCAGCAGGCCCAGCTGCGCGAGGCGCAGACGGCCGCCAACGAGGCCACCCAGTTGTTCCGCCGGCAGGACGAGCTTGCAGCCCAGCAGCTGATTGCCCGCTCCTCGCTGGACGCGCAGCGCGCCGCGCGCGATGCCGCCAACGCCCGTGTCGCGCAGATCCGCGCGCAGCTCGCCGACCGCGTCGTGCGCGCGCCGTTCTCCGGCGTGCTGGGCCTGCGCCAGGTCAGCCCGGGCGCACTGGTGACGCCGGGCACGGCGATCGCCACGCTGGACGACATCGACCGCGTGTACGTGGATTTCCCCGTTCCCGAGACGGCGCTGGCCGTGCTGGGCGAGGGCCAGTCGCTGCGCGGCACCGCCGCCGCCTATCCGGGCCGCACCTTCGAGGGTGTGGTCAGCACGATCGACTCGCGGGTGGACCCCGCCACCCGCGCAGTGACGGTGCGCGGCGATTTCGCCAATGCCGAGAACCTGCTGCGGCCCGGCATGCTGGTGCAGATCGTGCTCAGCCGGCCCGAGCGCGAGGCGCTGGTGATCCCGGAGATCGCCATCGTCCAGGTCGGCAGCCGGTCGTATGTCTGGCGCGTGGGCGAGGACGACACGGCGACCCAGGCAACGGTGGTCGTGGGCGCGCGCCGCGAAGGCCTGGCCGAGGTGACCGAAGGGCTGGTCCCGGGCGACCGCATCGTGGTCGACGGCACCGGCAAGCTGCGCCCCGGCGCCCTGATCGAGGAAGGCACCGTCTCGCAGGCCGAGCCGCCCGCGGCGTCGCCCGTGTCCCCGGCCGACGGTCGCGACAGCGGCCCGGGCCGGGCCATCCCGGCGACGCCTCCGGCGGCAGGCGCATCGAACAGCGATGGCGAACAGCCTGACGAGGATGCCGCTGCGCCGCAGGCACCTGCGCAGCCCGAAGCCGCAGACCGGGACTGACCCATGAACGTCTCCGACCTCTCCATCCGCCGCCCCGTGTTCGCCACGGTGATGAGCCTGCTGCTCATCGTCCTGGGCATCATGGCGTTCAGCCGCCTGACGCTGCGCGAGCTGCCGGCGATCGACCCGCCGATCGTGTCGGTCGACGTCAACTACCCCGGCGCGTCCGCCGCGGTGGTGGAGACGCGCATCACGCAGGTGCTGGAGGATGCGCTGTCGGGAATCGAGGGCATCGAGACGATCCAGTCCAACAGCCGCAACGGGCGCTCCGGTGTCACGCTGGAGTTCACGCTGGAACGCGATATCGAGGCCGCCGCCAACGACGTGCGCGACGCCATCAGCGGCATCGCCGACCGCCTTCCGCAGGAGGCCGACCCGCCGGAGGTGGAGAAGGCCGACAGCGATTCGGACACGGTCATCTGGCTCAACATGAGCTCGACCAACATGGACAGCCTGCAGCTATCCGACTACGCCGAGCGCTACATCGTCGACCGCCTGTCCAGCCTGGACGGCGTGGCGCGCGTGCAGATCGGCGGCCAGCAGCGCTACGCCATGCGCATCTGGCTCGACAGCGCGGCGATGGCCGCGCGCGGCATCACCGCCAGCGACGTCGAGGCCGCGTTGCGCGCCGAGAACGTCGAGTTGCCGGCCGGCCGCATCGAATCGGCCAACCGCGATTTCACCCTGCGCGTGGCGCGCGACTACGTCGAGCCCGAGGACTTCGCGCAGATCCCGATCCGCACCGGCGCAGATGGGTACGTGGTGCGTGTCGGCGACATCGCCCAGGTCGAGCTGGCGTCGGCCGAGCGCCGCGCGTACTACAAGAGCAACGGCGAGCCCAACATCGGCCTGGGCATCATCAAGACGTCCACGGCCAACGCACTGGACGTGACCCGCGCCGCCCGCGCGCAGGCAGAGGAGATCCAGAAGACGCTGCCGGAAGGCACCGACATCTTCGTGGCCTTCGACGACACGCTGTTCATCGAGGCGTCGATCCAGCGCGTCTACTGGACGCTGGCCGAGGCGATCGCGCTGGTGCTGATCGTGATCTGGCTGTTCCTGGGCAGCTTCCGCGCCGCGATGATCCCGGCGCTGACGGTGCCGGTGTGCCTGATCGCCGCCTTCATTCCGCTGTACCTGTTCGACTACTCGATCAACCTGCTGACCCTGCTGGCGCTGGTGCTGTCGATCGGCCTGGTGGTGGACGACGCCATCGTGGTGCTGGAGAACATCCAGCGCCGCGCCGACCTGGGCGAGCCGCGCCTGGTGGCCGCGCGCCGCGGCACCCGCCAGGTGGCGTTCGCCGTGATCGCCACCACCACCGTGCTGGTCGCGGTGTTCCTGCCGGTGGGCTTCATGGAAGGCAACACCGGCCGCCTGTTCCGCGAGCTGTCGGTCGCGCTGGCCGGCGCGGTCGCGCTGTCGGCGTTCGTCGCGCTGACGCTGACGCCGATGATGGCGTCCAAGCTGGTGCGCCCGCACAGCGAGGAGAAGTCGACCCGCGTCAACCGCTGGGTCAATGCACGCCTGGATGGCGTCACCCGCCGCTACCGCGGCCTGCTGGAGCGCAACGTCGAGCGGCACTGGCTGTTCGCGGTGTTGATGCTGGCGGCCGTCGCCGCGACGTGGGGCCTGGTGAAGTGGGTGCCGTCGGAACTGGCGCCGGCCGAAGACCGCGGCGCGTTCTTCATCTCGATCCTCGGGCCGGAAGGCGCGGGCTTCGACTACACCGTCGGCCAGGTCCAGCAGGTCGAGCGGATCATGGCGCAGCACGCAGGCGAGGGCAGGGCGATCCGACGCTACAACACGCGCGCGCCCGGTGGCTGGGGCGCCAGCGAGGAAATGCACACCGGCAACGTGATCGTGTTCCTGCAGGACTGGAACGAGCGCGAGCAGAGCACCGCCGAGGTGGCCGATTCGTTGCGCGCCGACCTGGGCCAGCTGACCGGCGTGCAGGCGCAGCCGCGCGTGGGCGGTGGCCTGGTCGGCAGCCGCGGCCAGCCGATCCAGATCGTGCTGGGCGGCCCCGAGTACGCCGAGATCGCGCAGTGGCGCGACACGATGATGGCGCGCATGGAGGACAACCCCGGGTTCTTCTCGGTGGACTCGGACTACAAGGAAACCCGTCCGCAGATGCGCGTGCAGATCGACCGCCAGCGCGCCGCCGACCTGGGCGTCAGCGTGACCGAGATCGGCCGCGCGCTGGAAACGATGATGGGCAGCCGGCAGGTCACGACGTTCGTGCAGGACGGCGAGGAGTACGACGTCATCGTGCAGGCCGGCCGCGACGGCCGCGCCAGCCCCGCCGACCTCTCGGCGATCGAGGTGCGCTCGCGCGATGGCGCGCTGGTGCCGCTGTCCAACCTGGTCACGCTCACCGAACTGGCCGAGGCCGGCAGCCTCAACCGCTTCAACCGCCTGCGCGCGATCACCATCAGCGCCGGCCTGGCACCCGGCTACACGATGGGTGAGGCGCTGGAGTTCCTCAACAGCACGGTCGAGCAGGAGCTGCCCGAGTACGCGCAGATCGACTGGAAGGGCGAGTCGCGCGAGTACCAGAAGGCCGGCGGCGCGGTGCTGCTGACCTTCACCCTGGCGTTGCTGGTGGTCTACCTGGTGCTGGCCGCGCAGTTCGAGAGCTTCATCCACCCGCTGGTGATCATGCTGACGGTGCCGCTGGGCGTGCTCGGCGCGCTCATCGGCCTGGCGGTGACCGGCGGCACGCTCAACCTGTTCAGCCAGATCGGCATCGTGATGCTGGTGGGCCTGGCGGCCAAGAACGGCATCCTGATCGTGGAGTTCGCCAACCAGCTGCGCGACGAGGGACGGAGCGTCCACCAGGCCATCGTCGAGTCCGCGGGCGTGCGCCTGCGCCCGATCCTGATGACATCGATCGCCACCATCGCCGGCGCGCTGCCGCTGGTGCTGGCCGGCGGTCCCGGCTCGGCCAGCCGCGCCACCATCGGCGTGGTGGTGATCGCCGGCGTGGCGTTCTCCACGCTGTTGTCGCTGTTCGTCGTGCCGGTGTTCTACACCCTGCTCGCGCCGTACACGCGCTCGCCCAACGCGGTGGCGCAGAAGCTGGAGAAGCTGGAAGCCGAGACGCCGGACGCGGGTGGGCTGGCCTGACGCCCGCGCGCTGAAGCGGTTTGTGTAGCCCGGGTAAGCGAAGCGCACCCGGGATTGGCCGTGGGAACCCGGCAACGCGTAGCGCGTCGTGTCGGTGAACCCCGCGTCGTCGCCCACGCCGATTGCAGGTATCGTGGCCGCTTGCGTGCGCACCCGGGCGGTGCGCGCAGCCCGATCCGTACTGCAATGGGGGACATCGACACGTGGAAGCCCTGGTCAACTCGCTCAACGCCATCATCTGGAGCCCTGCACTGATCTTCCTGTGCCTGGGCGCCGGTCTGTACTTCTCGATCCGCACGCGCTTCCTGCAGGTGCGTGGCTTCGGCGAGATGATCCGCCTGATCTTCCGCGGCCAGTCCTCGCAGGCCGGTGTGTCCTCGTTCCAGGCGCTGGCGATGTCGCTGTCCGGGCGCGTCGGCACCGGCAACATCGCGGGCGTCGCCACGGCCATTGCCTTCGGCGGCCCCGGCGCGGTGTTCTGGATGTGGGTGGTGGCGTTCCTGGGCGCCTCCACGGCGTACGTCGAGTCGACGCTGGCGCAGATCTACAAGGAAAAGGACGACAACGGCCAGTACCGCGGTGGCCCGGCGTACTACATCGAAAAGGCCATGGGCGTGCGCTGGTACGCGTGGCTGTTCGCGCTGGTCACCGTCATCGCCACCGGCCTGCTGTTGCCGGGCGTGCAGGCCAACTCCATTGCCCAGGGCATGACCAATGCCTGGGACATCAACCCGGCGATCACCGCCGCGGTGGTCGTGGTGGCACTGGGCTTCATCATCTTCGGCGGCGTCAAGCGCATCGCCCACTTCGCGCAGATCGCCGTGCCGTTTATGGCACTGGCGTACATGCTGATCGCGATCGGCATCCTGGCGCTCAACCTCGATCGCGTGCCGGCGATGTTCATGCTGATCATCGACAGCGCATTCGGCTGGAACGCGGGCTTCGGCGCCGTGCTGGGCCTGGCCATCGAATGGGGCGTCAAGCGCGGCATCTACTCCAACGAGGCCGGGCAGGGCACCGGCCCGCACGCGGCGGCCGCCGCCGAGGTCACGCACCCGGCCAAGCAGGGCTACGTGCAGGCCTTTTCGGTGTACGTCGACACGCTGCTGGTGTGCTCGGCCACCGCGTTCCTGATCCTGTCGACCGGCATGTACAACGTGCAGGGCCCGGACGGCACGATGATCGTCAACGCGCTGCCGGGCATCGAGGCCGGCCCGGGCTTCGCGCAGGCGTCGGTGGAGTCGGTGCTGCCGGGCTTCGGCGCACCGTTCGTGGCGATCGCGCTGCTGTTCTTCGCCTTCACCACCATCGTCGCCTACTACTACATGGCGGAGACGAACATCGCCTACATCAACCGCAAGGTGCACCGCCCGTGGCTGACGCTGGCGCTGCGCGTCGGCATCATGGCCGCGGTGGCCTACGGTTCGGTGCGATCGGCGTCGCTGGCATGGGGCCTGGGCGACATCGGC
The DNA here is from genome assembly GCA_001830245.1 of Lysobacterales bacterium RIFOXYA1_FULL_69_10. Classification (GTDB taxonomy): domain Bacteria; phylum Pseudomonadota; class Gammaproteobacteria; order Xanthomonadales; family Xanthomonadaceae; genus Lysobacter_C. The sequence goes on from MIDV01000094.1 coordinate 8,394, forward strand.
GTGGGCATGATGGCGTGGCTCAACCTGATCGCCATCCTGATCCTGCAGAAGCCGGCGTTCCAGGCGCTGCGCGATTACGAGCGCCAGAAGAAGGCCGGGCTGGACCCGGTGTTCGAGCCCGAGGCGCTGGGCATCCGCAACGCCACCTTCTGGCAGCGCCGCGTGGATACCGGCGAAGTGGCTGCACCGCCGCCACCGCCGCCGTCCGAGCGGCCCTGACGGACGCGGCATGAGCGCACCGCGCAATCCCTGGGACCGTTCCGGCCGGCCACCGGCGCGCTCGCGTGCGTCGGCGCCGCCTTCGCCCAGCGTGCCGGCCGAGCCGCGCGCGGGTGGCCGCGAGGTCCGCATCCACGGCCTCAACGCCGTGCGCGCGGTGCACGCGCGCCGGCCCGATGCCATCCGCAAGCTGTACCTGTCGCAGGCGCGCGTGGCCGACCTCAAGCCGCTGCTGGCCTGGTGCGCGGCGCACCGCGTCGGCTACCGCATCGTCGAGGACGGCGACCTGCAGAAGCTCGCCGCCAGCCAGCACCACGAAGGCGTGGTGGCCGACGTGCTGCGCGCGCCAATGCCCGGCGTGCAGGCGTGGCTGGATGCGCTGCCCGAGGGCCCGCAACTGGCGATCTGGCTGGACGGCGTCGGCAACCCGCACAATTTCGGCGCGATCCTGCGCTCGGCCGCACACTTCGGTGTCGCGGCCATCCTGCTGCCCGAACACGCCCGCCTGGACGTGTCGGGCGCCGCGGCGCGCGTGGCCGAAGGCGGTGCGGAGGCGGTGCCGCTGGTGCGGCTGGACAGCACCCCCGCGTCGATGGACGCACTGCGCGCGGCGGGCTTCACCCTGGCGGCGACGCTTGTGGGAGGCGGCGAGGACGTCTTCGCCACGCCGTTGCCCCAACGCCTCGTCTACGTGATGGGCGCGGAAGGCGAAGGCATGGACCGTACGCTTGCCGGCGACTGCGACCTCCGCGTGTCGATCCCCGGCACAGGCGCGGTGGAAAGCCTCAACGTCGCCGCCGCCACGGCGGTGCTGCTGGCGGCGTGGTCCGCCAGGCGCTGAACCTGTCGGCCTGATCTCGTCCCGGTCCGGGCGTCCAACGCCCTCGAGGAGATCAGTAGCTGTCACCCACCGATGTACCCGAATCGCCGGCCGTGCGCAGCGGCAGTTGCGCGCGCACGCGCGTGCCGCCGTCCGGGGCGGGTTCGATCCAGACATCGCCGCCCAGTTGCTGGGCGCGTTCGCGCATCGTCACCAGGCCCAGCCCGCGCGCGGCCAGCGGATCGAAACCGCGCCCGTCGTCCTGGATGTCCAGCTTCAGGGTGCCGTCGCCGTTGCGCAGGCGCAGCGTCACCGTGCCGGCATCGGCATGGCGCAGGGCGTTGGTCATCGCCTCCTGAGCGATGCGGAAGCAGGCCTGTTCGACGTCGTGGGCCGGTCGCGATTCCAGGCGGTCCAGGTCCAGTTCGACCTTGGGCCGGCCGTTGCGGAACATCGCGCCGGCCTGCCAGCGCAAGGCCGCTTCCAGCCCCAAAGCATCGAGCTGCGGCGGACGCAGCAGCAGCGACAGGTTGCGCAGCTTGGCGACGGTGTCGTCGGCAATGCCGGTGATCTCGCCGATCGTCTCCAGCCGCCGCACTTCGTCCTCGTCGGCCAGCGCCATCGCGCACATCTTGATGGCGGTGATCGACTGGCCGATGTCGTCGTGCAGTTCTCGCGACAGCGAGCGCCGCTCGTCTTCCTGCACGGTCATCAACCGGTGGCCCATCGCCTGCAGTTCGCCGCGCTGGCGCGCCAGGTCGGCCGCCAGCCGGTCGCCCTCGGTGAGGTCGGCCAGCAGCACGACGCGGCGTCGCGTCCGGCCCAGCGCGATCGTGCTGGCGCTGACCTGCGCGCGCAGCACGGCGCCATCGCCGCGGCGCAGCTGGACGCAGGCATCGAACGGCGTGTCGCCATCGAGTGCGGCGCGTGCGGTGGCATCGTCGTCGAACAACGCACGTGCATCGAACCCGTCGCGGGCCTCATGGCCGGCGTGGCCGAGCTGGTCGAGCGCCAGCGGGTTGGCGTGGCGCACGCGTCCGTCCTCGACCAGCAGCACGCCCAGCGGCAGGCCATCGGCCAGCGTGCGCAGCTGGCGCTCGCATTCGCTGGCGTCGATCAGGTCCGTGGAGGCGGTCGGACGGGCGGCCTGCCGCGCGAACGCGACCGCCGTGGCCGTGGCCACCAGCAGGGCGACAAGTTGGACCGCCCAGAACGCGGCCGCAGGCAGGGATGTGTGCAGGACCGGTGCCGCCAGCGCCTGCCAGGCGAAGCACAGGGCCACCACGCTCAGCATCGCGACGACAAGGAAAGGCGCGGACCGCGCATCGGGTGCGCGGGATTCGGTGTCGGCCACGCGGGGGGTCATGCGGCCAGTCTGCCGCGCGCGGGGTGACGGGTCCACGACAACCGCGAAAAAAAGTGACGCCGGTCGATGGACCGGCGTCGTTATGAAGCTGAACCGCTCAGGTGGCGTCAGAAGAGCTCGACGCTGCCGGCATCCATCGACTGCTGCATCACCGGCTTGTGCGGCGGGCGCTCCCACTCGCTGCGCATCTGGCCGATGCGCTGCACCAGCTTGCCCAGTGCCTGCTTGACCTCGGAATCGTGGTGGCTGCGGTGCAGAAGGTCGTGCAGGGCGGTGGCTTCCTGGTTAATCGCGCTCAGGCGCTCCAGGTGCAGGTTGGCGGCGCCCAGGGCCTGCGTGGCGATATCCTCGAACTGCAGCGAGCGCACGGCCTCGGCCACCGAGCCGTCGATCGCGCGGCCGCACTCGGCGATCTCGCGCATACCGTTGCCCAGGCCGCGGTTGATGCCGTCCACGCGCTCCAGCATGGCGGCCGCTTCGACACGTGCACCGCGCGAGCGGTCCAGGTCGCGCGAGGCCATGGTGGTGACGGTGTCGCGCACCTTGGCGATGGATTCCTTCGAGCTGTGCGCCAGCTTGCGGATCTGTTCGTTGAAGGCGGTGGAGCGCTCCGACAGGTTGCGCACCTCGTCGGCGACCACCGCGAAGCCGCGGCCCGCTTCGCCGGCACGCGCGGCCTCGATGGCGGCGTTGAGTGCAAGCAGGTTGGTCTGGTCGGCGATCGACTTGACGTCCTCCAGCAGCGCGAAGATGCCGTCCAGGTGCTCGGCCATCGCGTCGATGTGGGTCACGGTGGTGCCGCTCTGGCCGGCGACGGCTTCCAGCGCCTCCACCAGCTGCTCCATCTTCTGGCTGGCCTGCAGCGCGAACTGCTGCACGTCCACCCCCGCGCCGTCATCGCCGGTGCGGTCGATGATGCGGGCGACGACCTCGCCCTGCTGGCGCGACTTGCGGTTGACCGCGTCGAAACTGGAGCCGAGCTTGGCGACGGATTCGCGGATCAGCTCGCGGGTGCGCTCGATCTCCTGCTTGGAGCCGGACACTTCCGAACCGACGAAGTTGCGCAGCTCCTCCAGAAGGCGCGTCTGCTCGCGCGACAGCGCATTGGCTTCCGCCGGGCGGTAGGCACTCCAGGCAAACGCCAGCCAGGCCAGGGTCATCGCCGCCATCGTGCCGAGGCGGACAGCCAGCGGCCAACCGAGGATCTCGGCGATGGTGAGGATCAGGGTGAGCGCAAGCGGCGCTGCAAGTCGGATCAGTACGCGGGGGTCCATCGCAGTTCTCGTCGGGGACTTCATGGGTGATAACGGCACCGCGCGGCCGTGCTTTAGATGCAGCTTCGTGAACGGGTGCGATGGACGTCGCGGTTTGGGAGGGGCGGTGGGTCGTTCAACGAGTTGGCTCGCCTCCGTCGACCCTCCATTTCCCGTCATTCCCGCGAAGGCGGGCTCGGGCTTCACGTCGGCTCCGGCTACGCGAGGAAACAACTCCACCGTGCCGCCATTTCACCCACCAGCGACCGACACCTCGGCCAGCAATCGATCGGCCACGTCCGACAGCGGCACTACCGACTGCGCAGCGCCCATCGCCACCGCGGCGCCGGGCATGCCCCAGATCACGCTGGTTTCCTGGTCCTGGGCCAGCGTCAGGGCGCCGGCCTGGCGCAGTGCGAGCAGGCCGCGTGCACCGTCGTCGCCCATGCCGGTCAGCAGTGCGGCGCTGACGTTGGCACCCGCGCAGCGGGCGAGGGATTCGAACATCACGTCGACACTCGGCCGGTGGCCGCGCACCGGGTCGTCGTCGCCCAGCAGGCAGTGCCAGCGCGCGCCGCTGCGGAACACGCGCAGGTGGCGGCCGCCGGGCGCGACGTAGGCGTGGCCCGGCAGCAGCGGCTGGTCGCAGGTGGCTTCGATCACCGTCATTCGGCTGTGCCGGTCCAGGCGCTCGGCGAAGGCTGTGCTGAAGGCGGCCGGGATGTGCTGGCTGATCACCGTGGCGGGCGCGTCGGCCGGCATCGAGGCCAGCACGTGGCGGATGGCCTCGGTGCCGCCTGCCGATGCGCCGATGGCCAGCAGCCGGTCGGTGGTGCGGTAGCCGATCGCGCGTGGCGCGGAGGCATCGCGCAGGTCCTGTGGCACCGGACTCATCGCGGTCACGCGTGCCTGCGCCGCCAGCTTCACCTTTTCCGCCAGCAGTTGCGCGTAGTCGCGCAGGCCGCGGGCGATGTCGAGCTTGGGCTTGGCGACGAAGTCCACCGCGCCCAGCGCCAGCGCGTCCAGCGTGACCTGCGCGCCGCGTTCGGTCAGCGAGGACAGCATCACCACCGGCATCGGCCGCAGCCGCATCAGGTTCTGCAGGAACGTCAGCCCGTCCATGCGCGGCATCTCGACGTCCAGCGTCAGCACGTCGGGGTTGAGCTGCTTGATCTTCTCGCGCGCGATGAACGGGTCCGACGCGGTGCCGACCACGACGATGCCCGGATCCTGCGACAGCAGCTCGGCCAGCAGCTTGCGGATCAGCGCGGAGTCGTCGATCACCAGCACGCGCACCGGGCGTTCGGACAACCCGCGCGCGGGCGCGGCGCCGCGCGGTGCGGCGGGCGTCACGGCAGCCATCAGAACAACTCCACGCTGCCGGCGACGGGCGCCTGCGTGAGCTGGCCGTAGTAGGCGCGCTCGAGCTTGGCGATCTCGGCCTCGCGCGTAGCCGGCAGGCGCCGCACCAGCGCGCGGCCGGTCTGGGCGAAGAAGCACACCTTGCGCGGATGGATGTCGCCCAGGTCCTCGGCCAGCACCGGGATGCGCTCGGCTCGCAGGTACTCCAGCACGAAGCGTGCGTTGCGCGTGCCGATGGGGTCGGTCTGGAAGCCGCTGAGTACGTTCCCGCCGCCGAACACCTTGGCCAGCAGGCGCTGGCGTCGCGCGCCGCGCTTGAGCAGGTCGTTGATCAGCAGCTCCATCGCATGCATGCCGTAGCGCGCGCTGACGTTGTCGCCCGTGGCCGCCGCCCGCCCGTCGCCGTCGGCCGCCCCGCCGTCGGGCAGCATGAAGTGGTTCATCCCGCCCACGGCCATGGTCGGGTCGTACAGACAGGCGGCCACGCAGGAGCCAAGTAACGTCACCAGCGCGACCGGGCGGTCGGTGACCACGTAGTCGGCCGGCAGCAGCTTGATCGCGTCGCTTTCGATGGCGCTGTCGTAGTACGTCGCCGGCTCGGCCGGTACCGGCGGCAACGGACGGCGCACGCTGCGGACGACGGCGTTCACGGCGCGGCCCCGCGCGTGCGGCCGGCGGCGCGGTACGTCGTGCGCCCGCACGGCTCGACGATGTCGTGCGCGTGGGTGAAGCTTTCCGAGTGCCCGGCGAACAGCACGCCGCCCGGTGCCATCAACGGCACGATCCGCTGCAGCACGCGGTACTGCGTCGGCTTGTCGAAATAGATCATCACGTTGCGGCAGAACACCGCGGTGAACCCGCCGCGCAGGCCGTAGCCTTCGCCCAGCAGGTTGAGCGGGCGGAACGTCACCATCTGCTGCAGCGCCGGGCGCACCCGGCACAGGTCGGCATTGGGGCCACTGCCGCGCTGGAAGAACGCGCGCTTGCGCTCCGGCGACAGCAGGCCGATGCGCTCGATCGGGTAGACGCCCTCGCGCGCGGTCTCCAGCACCGCGGTGTCGATGTCGGTGGCCAGGATGCGCACCGGCGGGGTATCGGTGCCGAACGCCTCGCACGCGGCGATCGCGATCGAGTACGGCTCCTCGCCGGTGGAGGCGGCGCAGCACCAGATGGTGTGCGGCCCCGGGCCGGAGGCGCGCAGGTGCTCGACCAGCATGTCGAAGTGGTAGGCCTCGCGGAAGAACGAGGTCAGGTTGGTGGTCAGCGCGTTGACGAAGTCCTGCCACTCGGGCCCGTCGTCGGCTTCCAGCGCGTCCAGGTAATCGCAGAAGCGCGTGTGGCCGTGCACGCGCAGGCGCCGCGCCAGGCGGCCGTACACCATGTCGCGCTTGTGGTCGTTGAGATGGATGCCGGCGCGCGCATGGATCAGCCGCGCGATGCGGCGGAAGTCGCGCTCGGTGAACTCGAAGTCGCGCTCTTCCCGGGCGTGCCGGGTCGTAGTGGGGCGGGGCGCGCGGCCGTCAGCCATGGTCGTTCACCTGCGCGTCGGGCATCGCAATACCGGGCGCGGCTACCGGCGCATCGGCCGGGTTGCGGAAATGGCGTGCCAGCCAAAGGTCGAACGCCGCGGCATCCAGCGCCGGGGCGTACAGGAAGCCCTGCGCGCCGTGGCAGCCCAGCCCGCGCAGCAGTTGCGCCTGGTCGTCGTGCTCCACGCCCTCGGCCACCACGCGCAGGTCCAGGTTGCGCGAGATCAGCACGATCGAGCGCACGATGGCCGCATCGTCGCGGTTGGCCAGCATGTCGCGCACGAACGAGCGGTCGATCTTGATCCGGTCGATCGGGAAGCGCTGCAGCAGCGACAGCGACGCGAAGCCGGTACCGAAGTCGTCGAACGCCAGGCCAATCCCGCGCGCGCGCAACGCCGCCAGCGCCAGCGCGGCATGGTCGTCGGGGCGCAGCGCGATGGATTCGGTGATCTCGAGCTCGAGCCGGTGCGGCGCCAGCCCGCTGTCGATGAGCGCGCGATCGACCTCGGCCTGCAGGCGGCCGTCGTTCACCTGCACCGGGAACAGGTTGATGCTGATGGCGACGTCGCAGCCGTCCACCTGCGGCCAGCGCGCCGCGTCGCTGCAGGCTTGGCGCAGGATCCAGCCGCCGACCTCGGCCGCGGCCGGGCTGGCCGCCAGCGCATCGATGAAGTCCACCGGGGCCAGCAACCCGCGACGCGGATGCCGCCAGCGCAGCAGCGCTTCGGCGCCCACGGTGCGACCCGTCGCCAGGTCCACCTGCGGCTGGTAGTGCAGCTCGAACTCGCCACGCGCGCAGGCCTGGCGCAGCTCCAGGTCCAGCTGGCGGCGGGCGATGACCTCATCGCGCATGGCCGGCTCGAACACTGCAACCTGCCGGTGGCCGTCGCCCTTGGCCTTGTACAGCGCCAGGTCGGCGCGTGCGAGCAGGTCGTGCAGCGCCTCGTCGGCGTGGTCGCGGCGGCTCATCGCCAGCCCGGCACTGGCCTCCAGGTGCACGTGGTGGCCGTCCAGCAACAGTGGGCGCGCCAGTGCATCCAGCGCCCGTGCCAGCGCGACGCCGGCCTGCTCGACGTCCAGCCCGGCGAAGGCCAGCGCGAACTCGTCGCCGCCCAGCCGCGCGGCAATCGCGCCGGCGGGCAGGGCGCGGCGCAGGCGTGCGGCGGCGCGGCGCAGCACGCGATCGCCGATGGCATGGCCGAGCGTGTCGTTGATCGCCTTGAAGTGGTCCAGGTCCACCAGCGCCAAGCCGATGCGCGACTCGCCGCCGGCCTGCAGCCGGTCCAGCGCTTCGGTCAAACCGTTGCGGTTGGGCAAACCGGTGAGCGGGTCGAACAATGCGATGCGGCGCAGGCGATCTTCCTGCTGCAGGCGGTCGGTGATGTCGCGCAGGATCAGTGCGATGCCCTGGCCGCGGGCCAGTCGCCAGCTGCAGCGCGCGGCCTCGAGCGTGCGGTAACCGTCGTCATCGCCCGGGATGCGCAGGTTCACGGATTCAATGGCCGCAGCGCTCGCATCGGTGTGCGACTGCAGGAAGCGCGCCGCGATGCCGGCATCGGGCTGCAGGTGCGCGGGGAACAGCACGTCCAGCGGCATGCCGCGCATGGCGCGCGCGCCGCGGCCGAACATCCGCTGCGCGGCGCGGTTGGCGAACGCGATACGTCCGTCGTCGTCGGTCACGACCACCGCGCTGAAGTCGGCCTGCATGATCTGCGAGGCGATGCGGTTGCGACGCTGCAGCTGGTGGCGCTCCAGCAGGCGCGTCGCGAGCCGGCCCAGGCGGCGCAACCCGCGTTCCAGCGCGTCGGCCGGGGGGAGCGCATCGCCGACCACGCACAGCGTGCCCAGTGGCTGGCCGGTGTGGTCGGACAGGGCGATGCCGGCGAGCGACAAGCCCGGTGCCGCGCTCGTGCCGGCCTCCAGCGCGCCCACGTGCAGCGCGCCGGCGGTGGCATCGATGGCCGCGAACTCGCCTTCCAGCCCCGTGGCCGCCGGCATCCGCAGCGCGGCGATCCAGCGGGCGCGGGTGCCACGGCCCACGGCGATGCCCGCCCCGTGCACGCCGAGCAAGTCGGCCGCCAGCGCGATCAGGTCGTCGAACTCCGCGCCACCGGTGGTGCCGGTATCGGTGTCGACGTCGGGGGGCAGGTCGTCGCTGATCATTGAAGGTCGGTCATCGGAACCGGGGGTCAGCCGCGCCCGCGTGGCGCAGGGCGGCAAGGGACGCGGGGGGATTCATCGCATGACCGCGAGGCTGAAAACGGGCGGGGCCACGGCACCCCCGCGCCGTGACCCCACCCTCCGCACGCGAAGTGCGGCACGCCTCAGAACTCCTGCCAGTGCTGCTCGTTGCCGCCGCCGTTGGCGCCGCGCTTGCGGGCCGGCGGACGCGGACGCGGCGGTGCCGGCGTGCGCGCATGGCGCGCGCCGTGGTGGCCGTGGTTGACCTCGATGTTGCCGGCCGCACGCGGCGCGACCTTGGCGTCGCCGTCCTCGTGGCCCGCCAGGTGGAACGAGGCCACCATCTGCGCCAGCTGCACCGACTGCTGCTCCATGCTGCGCGCGGCGGCCGAGGCCTCCTCGACCAGCGCGGCGTTCTGCTGGGTGCCCTCGTCCATCTGCAGGATCGCCTGGTTGATCTGCTCGATGCCGGTGGTCTGCTCCTGCGAGGCGGCGCTGATGTCGGCGATGATGTCGCTGACGCGCTTCACGCTGGTCACGATCTCGCCCATCGTCTTGCCGGCCTGGTCGACCAGGCGCGTGCCGTCGTCGACCTTGTCGACCGAGTCGGTGATGAGCTGCTTGATCTCCTTGGCGGCGTTGGCCGAGCGCTGCGCCAGCGAACGCACCTCGGCGGCGACCACCGCGAACCCGCGGCCCTGCTCGCCGGCACGGGCGGCTTCAACGGCCGCGTTGAGCGCCAGGATGTTGGTCTGGAACGCGATGCCGTCGATGACGCCGATGATGTCGTTGATCTTGCGCGAGGACTCGTTGATCGCACTCATCGTCTGCACGACCTTGCCCACCACCTGGCCGCCCTGCTCGGCGACATCGGCCGCGCCGATCGCAAGCTGGTTGGCCTGGCGCGCGTTGTCGGCGTTCTGGCGCACCGTCGAGGTCAATTCCTCCATCGACGAGGCGGTCTCCTCGAGCGAGGCCGCCTGCTGCTCGGTGCGCTGCGACAGGTCGTTGTTGCCCGAGGAAATCTCGCCGGCGGCGGCGTTTATCGAGTCGCTGCCGGCGCGGATCTGGCCGACCACCGTTGCCAGCTGGCGCACGGTGCCGTTGGCATTGGCCGCCAGCTCGCCGAACTGGCCGGGCAGATTGGCGTCGACTTCCTGCGTGAGGTCGCCGTCGGCCACCGCGCGCAGCAGGGCGCCGATCTCGCTGACGCCACGGTCGGCGCTGTCCATCAGCGCGTTCAGGCCCTGCACCATGTCGTGGTAGACGAACTCGAAGCGGTCGGCATTGCCGCGCTGGCTGAAGTCGCCTTCCACCGCCGCGTCCACCAGGCGCTTGATCTCGCCGTTGACGTCCAGCATGCGCGACTTCACCGCGTCCACGGCCTCGGTGATGCGGGCCTTCTCGCCCGGCAGGCGCTCGATGTCCTGCGACAGGTCACCGCGGCCGTAGGCATCCACCAGCTCGATGACGCGCGTCTGCAGGTCGATGTGCGAGGTCACCAGCGTGTTGATCTCGTCGGCCATGACGCCGAACGAACCCGGGAACGACTCGGCGTCCAGGCGCTCGTTGACGTTGCCGGCCTGGTGGGCGTCGAACACGCGGCCCTGCGCGTCGGAGAACCGGCGCAGGCTGCCCACCGCCTGCTCCAGGCTGTCGGCGATCACGCGCAGTTCGTCGCGGCTGGCGACCTTCACCTTTTCCGGGAACTGGCCGGCGGCCAGCGATTCGGCCGCGGTCTGGATCTCGCGCAGCGAGGTGCGCGTGCTGCGGCTGAAGCCCAGGAACAGGTAGCCCGACAGCAGCAGCACCAGCAGGCAGATCAGCATCGTCGATGCGCGCGCGGCCTTCAGGGCGCCGATCTCGTTGCTGGCGGCCTCGTCGAGCGCGGCCTGCGTGCCGTTGAGCGCCACGGCCATGGCCAGGCGCGTCGCGTTCTCGCGGGCAGCCATCGACGCCACCGGCATTTCAATCATGTCCGCATCCAGGATGTGCTCCTGGATCGCGGCGTTCTGCTTGTCCATCGCCTCGAGCGCGCGGCGGACCGGGCCGCCCAGCGTCTCGGCCAGGGCCGGGTCGGCGGCTTCGGCGTTGGCCAGCTCCAGCTCGATGCGGCTGCGCACGAACTCCTGCATGTTCCTGGAGATCGCAAGGCCCGTGCGGTCCTCCACCCAGATCGAGCCTTCGCCCAGCACGCGGATCGCCACCGCGCCCTGCTGAGTGGTGTATTCGGCAAGCGACGGCAGCCACTCGGTGGCGGCACGGCCGGTGTAGAACACCGCCGGGTCGTTGGCCTGGGTCAGGCCGGTGTACTCGGAGACCTCGCGCATCATCCCGCGCACGTGGAACAGCGCGTCGTTGTGCAGCTCGGCCTGCGCGAACAGGTCGTCGTTGGCGGCGGTGGCCTTGGCCCATGCGGCCTGCGCGGCCTTCAAGGCATCGGCGACGGGCGCGTCCGGGATTTCCCCGGCCTGCCAGCGGCCGAAGTCGGCCAGCGCGGCATTGGCCTGCGTAGCGGCGGTGGCCATTTCTGCCGGCGCCACGCCATCCTTTGCGGCCAGGCGCGTCACCATCTGCCGGTGCGCCTGCATCGCGAGCATCGCGTCGTGCAGCTTGCCGACGCCGTCGTTGGCGGTCAGCTGCATCTGCGCTTGGCCGATCTCCTCGTTGGCGCGCACCAGCACGATGCCGGCCAGCACCGCGCACGTCAGGGCGAAGGCGGCACCGATCACCATGGCCTTCTGGCCGAAGCGCAGGCGCGCCATCAGGCGCGTGGACGGAGCCAGCGCGCGATCCAGAAGGTTGGAGGGAAGGGGGTTGGACATGTCACAGCCTCGGCAGGGTGGTTGACCCGGAGTGGGTCGACACACCGTGCATCGGCGGCGGCGGGCAAATCTTTAGCCGGGTTCACGCCGCGTCGACCCGCCCGGTGCCATGGGCGGCACTGCTGCACGCGCGTTGAAGCGGGTGTGTCGGACATCGCAGCGGGCTGCGGGCAACGCCATCCACGGCCCAGTGCGGCGCCATCTTGTGACGCGCTTGGCAGTTCCGCCGCGTGCCGGGCCGGTCGCCGCGATGGCCCCTCAAGAAACCCGGCCGGCGGCCGTTGCCGGGGGAGCAAGGCGCATGCCTTGAGTCCTGTCCTACGAGGAGCCGTCCATGACCCGTCCGTCCGTTGTCGCCGCCGCGTTGCTGGCCATGGCGTTTGCGATGCCGGCCCACGCCAACCTGGTCCCCACCAAGCGCGTCGAGCCGCAGTACCCGCCCGAAGCCGCCCGCGCCGGCAAGACCGGTTTCGTCGAGGTGGAGTTCTCGGTCACCGCCGACGGCAAGGTCGAAAGCGTCTCCGTATTGAATGCAAAGCCCTCGCGCACCTTCGAGCAGGCCGCCGTCCGCGCGGTCAAGCAGTGGCAGTTCGCCCCCGGCGGCGGCCGCGGCAAGGTGCGCCTGGACTTCAACCTCTGACAGACCCACTCCCCTGGGACTTCAGTGAACCGCGCCTTCGGGCGCGGTTTTTTTTTGCGCTGGAGCGCGCGCCGTCGGGTGGGTTGAGCAGGCGGTGTCCATCGCTTTTCGCCTGATGGTCGCCGCGAGACTTCCCGGTGACTATAGAAGTCAGACAGGACGTGAACCCGACCCCGGTATCTCCCAGGAGGAGAACTGAACGATAGTGTTCTCGACCTGCTTCCACGCGCTCAAGAAGCCATATGTTGTCAGCGCCTGCTTGAGCATCGACAGCACGGCAGGCCGTCCGTGGGCGGCACCCTCCGCGCGCGAGATCTCTAAGAGATTGTATTTGATGAAGAACGGGCTTTCGCGGATGGATGACGAAGTGCCCGTCTTGTCGACGCGGATAAGCCATCGCACTCCGTCCACGAAAAGCGCGAAGATGTGCTCTGCCCCTGGCTCGTGCCTTCCGCTGGGACCTGCAATCTGTTGCTGCTGGACGTGTACCAGATACGCATTTCTACATCTATCAATAGTCCACGTATGCCTGAAGCCAGCAGGACGGCCATGCTTCCAACCAAACGAATTGAACTCTGATAGAAGTTCATCAAGCCCATACTTTTTTATGTCGTCCTCGGACACGAATTCATTTGCGAATGTCATTTAACGCTCCTTGTCTAGTTCAACAATCGGGGTGGGGGTCACGTGCTGCGCGCCACCGCAAGAGCTTCGTGCGAGCGTGTGGTCATAAGGGTAACAATCGGGGTCAGTGCCGTAGCCCGGGTAAGCGCAGCGCACCCGGGGTTGTCATGCATCACCTCGCGGCAATCCCGGGTGCGGCCGGTGGCCTTACCCGGGCTACGGTGTAACGAAAAAGGCCCGCGTGATGCGGGCCTTTTCTGTTTGCGCGGCCAGGGGTGCGCGCCTTACGCAGCCAGCGCCTCGGCCACCAGGCCCATCTCGGCGCTGGTCATCAGGTGTTCGATGTCCAGCAGCACCAGCATGCGGTCCTCGGCGGTGCCGATACCGGTGAGGAACTTGCGGTCGATCGTGCAGACGATCTCCGGCACGGGGCGGACCTGGTCGGGGGTGAGGCGGATCACGTCTGACACCGCGTCCACCACCATGCCGACGACCCGGTCGGCGACGTTGAGCACGATCATCACCGTGGTCGGGCCGTAGCCGACGTCCTTCATCTTGAGCTTCAGGCGCAGGTCGACCACCGGGACGATGGTGCCGCGCAGGTTGACCACGCCCTTGATGAAGTCCGGCGAATCGGGCAGGCGGGTGACCGCGTCGTAGCCGCGGATCTCCTGCACTTTCAGGATGTCGACGCCGTATTCCTCGTCCGCCAGGGTGAAGGTCAGGTACTCCTCGACCACGGCATCGGCGGCGTTGGCGTCGTTCTTGGTGGGGGCGGTGCTCATGGCGGGTCCTTCGTAAACGGTGTTGGCGTGTCAGGCGGCGGCGGGCAGGCGCGCGGCCTGGCCCAGGCCGCCGGCGTCGACGATCAGCGCGACGCGGCCGTCGCCCATGATCGTGGCGCCGGAGACGCCGTCGATGCGGCGGTAGTTGGCTTCAAGGTTCTTGACCACGACCTGCTGCTGGCCGACCAGCTCGTCGACCTCCAGCGCCAGCTTGCGGCCGTCGCACTCCACCACCACGGCGATTGGTGGACTTGTGTCGTCGCGGCGTTCGGCGGGCAAACCGTATGTGGCGGCCAGGTTGAGCAGCGGCAGGAACTCGTCGCGCACGCGCAGCACGCGGCCTTCGTTGGTCACCGTGCGCACGTCCCCGGCGCCGGGTTGCAGCGACTCCACCACCATGTTGAGCGGGATGATGAAGACCTCGTCCCCCACGGCCACGGACATGCCGTCCATGATCGCGAGGGTGAGCGGCAGGCGGATGGAGATCGTGCTGCCCTGGCCGCGCGCGCTGCGGATCTCGACGTTGCCGCCCAGCGCGACGATGTTGCTCTTGACCACGTCCATGCCGACGCCGCGGCCCGACAGGTCGGTCAGCGCATCGGCGGTGGAGAAGCCGGGGTGGAACACCAGGTCCCACACCTGCGCGTCGGTGGGCTCGTCGGGCACAGGCAGGTTGCGTTCGGCGGCCTTGCGCAGGATGCGCTCGCGGTCCAGGCCGCGGCCGTCGTCGCCGACCTCGATGATGATGTGCCCGCCCTGGTGGGCGGCGCTCATGCTGATGGTGCCGGTCTCGTCCTTGCCCGCCGCGCGCCGTTCCTCCGGCGACTCCAGGCCGTGGTCGATCGCGTTGCGCATCAGGTGCACCAGCGGGTCGACGATCTTTTCGATCACGCCCTTGTCCAGCTCGGTGGCCTCACCGGACGTCTTCAGGCGCACCTTCTTGTTCAGTCGCGAGGCGACGTCGCGCACCATGCGCGGGAAGCGGCTGAAGGCGAACTCGACGGGCAGCATGCGCACGCCCATCACCGCTTCCTGCAGGTCGCGGGTGTTGCGGTCCAGCTGCTCCAGACCCGACAGCAGGGCTTCGTTGGCGACCGGGTCGAGCGATTGCGCGCGCTGGCGCAGCATCGCCTGGGTAATCACCAGCTCGCCGACCAGGTTGATCAGCGCGTCGACCTTGTTGACCGCCACGCGGATGGACGTGTCGGCCTCAACGGCGCCGCGCGCGGGCGCGTTGGCGGCGGGCGCATTGGTGTTGGCGGCCGATTCGACCGGCGCGGCTTCGACCTTGGCGACGGCCTCGATCTCCAGCTCGCACTGGTCCTCGACCCAAGCGAATGCCTCGTCGATGTCGCCACGCTTGACCGTGCCCGGCAGCGTCAGCGACCAGCCCAGATGCGCCTCATGCGGGTCGAGCGAGGCGAACGCGGGCAGCTCGCGGTCGTGGCACTCCACCGTCATCTCGCCCAGCCCGGCCAGCTCGCGCAGGATGCGCAGCGGGTCGTTGCCGCTCATGAACAACGAGGGCAGCGGGTGGAAGGCGATGCGCCAGTGGTCGGGGCCGGTATCGGCCGCGGCTTGTGCCGTGTTCGAGGTGGTCGCAGCGCCAGCGGCTCCTGCCAGCATCCGGTCCAGGCCGGCGCGCGCCTGCGCGAGCGCTGCGTGATCGATACGGCCCTCGATGTCGGGGCCGCCCTGTTCGTAGACCGCCAGCAGGTCGCGCAGCACGTCGACCGACGCCAGCAGCGCGCCGGTGGCTTCGCTGTCGAGCACGCGCCCGCCGCTGCGGGCCTGGTCGAGCAGCGTTTCCAGGACGTGGGTCAGGTCGGTGACGACGCTGAAGCCGAACGTCGCCGCGCCGCCCTTGATGGAGTGCGCGGCGCGGAAGATGGTGTTGACGGTTTCGGCGTCGGCGCGGCCGGATTCCTCCAGCCCCAGCAGGCCGGCTTCCATCGCGTCCAGCCCTTCACGGCTTTCCTCGAAGAACGCGGCGTGGAACTGGGTGATATCCATTGCGCGTGCAGCCTCAGCCCAGGACCTTGCGTACCGTGGCCAGCAGCTGGTCGGGGTCGAACGGCTTGACCAGCCAGCCGGTGGCGCCGGCAGCGCGGCCTTCCTGCTTCTTGTCCCCACCGGATTCGGTGGTGAGCATCAGCAGCGGGGTGAACTTGTAGTCGGGCAGCGTGCGCAGCTGGCGGATCAGCTCGATGCCGTCCATGCGCGGCATGTTGACGTCGGTGACGACCGCATCGAACTTCGCGGTCTTCGCGATGTCCAGCGCGGCTTGGCCGTCTTCGGCCTCGCGCACGTTGTAGCCGCCCGAGGACAGCGCGAAGGCGACCATCTGCCGCATGGAGGTGGAATCGTCGACGATCAGCAGTTGGGCACTCACGAGCGGTCTCCATCGGAATTGCGGCGCGCACCGCAACGGCGCGCGCGGGTCTGCCCCAGTGCCGGCGTGCGGCGCTGGGCGGGGGTGTGGGAAGTGGGACGAGCGGTGCGCATCAGTCCTGCGCGGGCGTCGGCGCGTCCACGCCGAGGCTGACGGCCAGCGCGAGTGCGCGTGCGGCGTCGGCCAGGGCGGGCGAGGCGAGGGTGACGGCGGTCTGGCGCCCGGCGTGGGCGCGGTCGCGCACGAAGGCGTGCAGCAGCTGCAGCCCCGCCGCATGCACGCGGCCGACCCGGTCACCGACCAGCTCGATCGCGTCCTCGTCGTCCAGGTGCGGCAGCAGGGTGGCGTGCAGTGCCGCCACGTGTTCGATGCCGAGATCCGATTGCAGGGCCAGCGGGGTCATGGGCGTGCGCCGTCGGGGGTTCGAAAAGGTTATCGGCGGTGGCGGCGGGGACTTGAGGAGAGCTTTGGAAGCCGATCCGGAGCACGTAGCCCGGGTAAGCGCAGCGCACCCGGGGTCGAGGCAGGTCATAGAGGCGTCTTCCCGGATGCGGCCTTCGGCCTTATCCGGGCTACGGAGATCCGCCCTCAATCAAACAGCGAGTTCGCGTCCAACAAAACCGTGGGCGCTTGCCCGGTGCGGGCGATGCCGACGATGGCGCCGGGGTTGCCGTTCGCCAGGGGCGGTTCAATGTGTTCGCGCGACAGGCTGACCACGTCCTCAACCTGCGTGACCAGCACGCCGATCAGTTCGTCGTCGCGCTCGACCACCACGATGCGCGCACCTTCGGTGACTTCGATGGCGGCCGAGCCCAACCAGCGGCCCAGGTCGAACACCGGCACGATGCGGCCGCGCAGGTTCATCACGCCCAGCACCGACATCGCGGCGCCGCGGACGGCCAGGATCGGCGCAACGCGCACCACTTCCTGCACACGCAGCAGTTCGAAGGCATAGCTGTCGCGGCCGATGCCCATGCGCAGCCAGCGGCTGCTGCGCGAGGCCGTCGGCACGTGTTCGCCGCTGACCGGCGCGGTGTCGCTGGCGCGGCGGTGGCGCGGTTCGGGGATGGCCGATGCGGGTGCCGGAGCGGACTCACGCGGTGGCAGTGCCACCGGCGCCGGAATCGCGCGGGCCATGGGTGGCTCGGGTGCGCGCGCCTCCGGTGCGGGCGGCGGCGGCACGACCACGTCGGGCACGGCGTTCAGCACCGTGGCCGGGTGCGGCGGCAGGGCGGCGGGTTCGACCTCGCACAGCAGGTCGTCCAGGTATGCATCGATGGCGTGTTGGCTCATGCGGCCTCCTTGCGGACGTCGGCCTTGTCGAGCAACCAGGCCAGTGCCGAGCGGTATGCATCGGCGCCTCGCCCGGTCGGGGGTTCTTCGGCGGTGAGCACCGACGGGTCGCGCAGGCGCGTATCCATCGGCACGGCCTTGTGCCAGCAGTGCGACGGGTGGCAGTCCTGCAGCAGCTCCAGGCTCTTGACGCCCGAACGCGTGCGGCGGTCGTACAGCGTCGGGATGATGTGGCGCGCCAGCGGGCGGCGGCGCGAGCGCTCGACCATGTCGGCGGTGCGCACCATGTCGTTGAGGCCGTGCATCGCCAGCGGGTCCGTCTGCGTCGGGATCACCAGCCGGTCGGCGGCCGCCAGCGCGTTGACCATCAACAGGCCGAGCGTGGGCGGACAGTCGAGCAGCGCGTAGTCGTAGAGCTCCCGCACGCCATGCAGGGCGCGGCCCAGTGCCAGGCCGAGGCCGGGCTGGGTGGCACCGCGGCGCTCGAGCGTGGCCAGCGCCGGCTGCGCGGCGACAAGGCGCAGGCCGTCGATGGCGGTGCTGCGCGCCAATGAGCCCAGCGGCGCGTCGGGGCCGTTGAAGATGTCGTGCGTGCCGGCCGGCGGCGGATGCGAGGGCACGCCGAAGGCACGCGTCAGGGACGAGTGCGGGTCCAGGTCGACCAGCAGCACGCGCGAGCCGGACTCGGCCAGGTTGCGGGCCAGGCACAGCGACGTGGTCGTCTTGCCGACCCCGCCCTTCTGGTTGGCGATCGCCCAGATCAGCATCAGCCGGCCTCCGGGTCGCGGGACGCGGGATTGATCGCCAGGATCGGCAGCAGCCGCTCCGGCGGTACGGGTCCGCGGTGCGCGGGTGCCGGCGTCGGCTTGGGCGTGTCGGCCGGTGCGGCGGGCGGGCGTGCACGCGCCTGCGTCACGCGGGTGTCGGCGTTGACCGACGTACTGCGCTGCGTCGCGTCGACCACGGCTGGCGCGTCATTGCCGACTGCATCGTCGCCCTGCGGCGATGCGAGGATCACCAGCAGCACGCGGCGGTTGGCGTTGCGGCCGTCGATGGTGGCGTTGTCGGCCACCGGCTGGTGCTCGCCGAAACCGACCACGGCCAGTCGCTGCGCTGACACGCCGGAGTCGACCAGCTCGTGCACCACGCCGGCGGCGCGCGCCGAGGACAGCTCCCAGTTGGAGCGGAACGCCACGGTGTTGATCGGCACGTTGTCGGTGTAGCCCTCCACGCGCACGGCGTTGGGCTCGGCGCGCAGGATGTCGGCCAGCTTGTGCACCGTCGACAACGCGACCGGGCTGGGCGCGGCCGAGCCGCTGGCGAACAGGATGTCGCTCTGGATCTCGACTTCCAGGAAGCTGTCACCGCGGCGCACCGTCACCAGCTTCTGCTTGACCAGTTCCGACAGCGCCTGCTGGATGCGGCGGCCCAGCGAGTGCAACTGGCGGTTGCGGCCTTCCACCTCCGCCAGCAGTTCGGTGTTCTCGACCTTGGCGCTGTCGTTGCCGTTCGCGCCGCCGTCGCCGTCACCTTTGCCGTTGGCGGTCTTGCGCGAGATCGCGCCGAACGTCGGCATGTCCAGCACCTGGCGCATCGCCGGGCTGCTGACCGGGGTGGCCGAGGACGGGCCGGACTTGGAATCGGGCGTCTGCATCGAGGGGCGGTCGAACGCCGAGCCTCGGATCTGCGTCGCGCCCAGCTGGATCGGCGCCACCGTGCGCGGCGGGCCACCGAACGCCGACGACAGGGCGTCGGCCAGCACGCGGTACTTGCCCTCGTTCACCGAGGAAATGGCGTACATCACCACGAAGAAGGCGAGCAGCAGCGTCACCAGGTCGCCGTAGGGGATCGCCCAGGCTTCGTGGTTGGCGTGCTCTTCATGCTTGTGGCGACGGCCTGCCATGGGTCAGTGCACGAACCCGTTGAGCCGCGCCTCGATGTTGCGCGGGTTCTCGCCCTGGGCGATGGCGATCAGCCCCTCGACGATCATCTCGCGCTCCTGGGTCTGGTGGTTGACCAGGCCCTTGAGCTTGGCGGCCATCGGCAAGAGCATCAGGTTGGCCGCGCCGATGCCGTAGATGGTGGCGGTGAACGCGGCGGCGATGCCCGGGCCGAGCTTGCTGGGGTCGGCGAGGTTCTTCATCACCGCCATCAGGCCCAGCACCGCGCCGATGATGCCCAGCGTGGGCGAGTAGATGCCCATGCCCTCGAACACCTTGGCCGCCGACATGTCGCGGTCGGACTGGCCGTGCAGTTCGATCTCCAGCATCTGCCGGATCGCGTCGGGCTCCACGCCGTCGACCACCATCTGCAGGCCCTTGCGCAGGAACGGATCCTCCAGTGCCTGCACCTCGGCCTCAAGCCCCAGCAGGCCCTGCTTGCGCGCGGTGGTGCTCCACTCGACGATCTTGGCGATGACGGTGGCACGGTCCTGCGCCGGCGGCTGGAACACCCAGCGCACGATCTTGAGCGCGCGCCGGAACGTCGCCAGCGGCGTCTGCAACAGGATGGCGGCGACGGTGCCCACGATCACGATCACGAAGGCGGCCGGGTTCCAGAGCCCGGACAGGCCCGAGCCCTTGAGCACGCTGCCGCCCACCAGGGCGACGAGTGCCAGCACCACGCCGATCACGCTGAGTCTGTCCATGTCCGGAATTAACGGTTGCAGTGGGGGATTTCTTGAGGGGATGCACGGTGCGTGCCGTGGTTTTTCGACGTGGTGCAGGTCATGGCTTCAGCTCCCTCCCCTGCTTGCAGGGGAGGGTTGGGGAGAGTCGTAGCCCGGGTAAGCGCAGCGCACCCGGGTCGTCCTGCATCACGTCGCGGCAATC
>MIDV01000095.1:0-763 GCA_001830245.1 Lysobacterales bacterium RIFOXYA1_FULL_69_10
AGGAACTGCTCTTCGCTGACCAGCCCTGTGCACGAGAACGTCGCCAGCAGGCCCCCGGGCTTCACCACGCCCAGCGCCAGCTTGTTCATGTCCAGGTACTTCTTGAGCGCGGGGATCACCTGCTCGCGGTCGCGGGTCATCTTGGCCGGGTCGAGGATGACGACGTCGAACTGTTCGCCGGCGTTGGACGCATCGCGCAGCCACGGAAAGATGTCGGCCTGCACGAAGCGCGGGCGCACGCCGTTGAGCTTGGCGTTGCCCTTGGCGATCTCGATGACATCGGCATCGATGTCCACGCCCACCACCTCACTGGCGCCGCGCACGGCGGAATACACCGCGAAGCCGCCGGTGTTGCAGCACAGGTCCAGCACGCGCCGGCCCTCGACGTGCTGACTCAGCCACTGGCGGTTCTCGCGCTGGTCGGCGAAGAAGCCGGTCTTGTGCGCACCGGCGGGGTCGGCGCGGAACTTCACGCCGTGCTCGGTGATGACGGCCGGCGCGGCGGGCTCGCTGCCGCGGTAGTCGAACGACTCCTGCTTCTGCACGTGCTCGTCGGCGAAGGCGTGGAAGCGGCAGCCCGGGAATTGCTCGCGCAGCGCCTCGAAGATCCATTCGCGGTGGCGGAACGCGCCGGCGCTGAAGAACTCCACCACCAGCAGGTCGGCGTAGCGGTCCACGACCAGACCGCTGATGCCGTCGCCTTCGCTGTGGACGACGCGCCAGGCGTCGCTGACCGCGTCGAGGTCAAGCACGTCACGGCGCA
>MIDV01000095.1:771-1728 GCA_001830245.1 Lysobacterales bacterium RIFOXYA1_FULL_69_10
ATGCGCGAATGGCCGTTGTAGAAGCCGCGGCCGATCCACTCACCGTCCACGCCGACCACGTCCACGATCGAGCCGGGCTTGGGGCGCTGCGCGGGCTTCTCGACCAGGCGCTGGAAGATCCATGGATGGCTGGATTTCCAGGCGTTCTTGAGGCGTACGGTGGGGATGGCATCGGAGGGCTGGTTCATCGCGCCATTCTACGCGGGCACGCTGCCGCGACCTTGCGTACTCAGCCCCCTCCCCTGCTTGCAGGGGAGGGTTGGGGAGGGGTGCTTTTCGATTGAGACGCAGCCTGACCAGCCGCACCAGAAGCACCCCCTCCCAACCTCCCCCTGCAAGCAGGGGGAGGGGCCAACGCCGCAGAACCTTGCAATCCCCGCCCGCGCCGCCACACAGGGGCCATGCACCTGCCCGCCGAAGCCGACCCCGTCGATCCCAGGACCCAGCGCGCGCACGATCGACGTCGCTGGCTGCGCGCCCTCAACCTGAGCCTGCTGTCCGTCCTGGTCGTGTTCGCCGTGTTTGCCGCGCAGGGCGGCATCGACCTGGGCACGTGGGCGGTGCGACCGCGATCGGTCGATGGCCTGCTGGGCGTGCTGACCGCGCCACTGCTGCACGGTTCGATCGAACACGTCGCCACCAACGCCATCGCGCTGCTGATGCTGGGCACGCTGGCCGGCGGCCTGTACCCGCGGGCGACGTATTGGGCACTGCCGCTGATGTGGCTGGGTTCGGGGCTGGGCGCGTGGTGGCTGGGCGAGGCTGGCAGCCGCCACCTCGGCGCCAGCGGCGTGACCCACGGGCTGATGTTCATGGTGGCGACGCTCGGGCTGCTGCGCCGCGACCGCCCCGCGGTGGCCGCGGCGATGATCGCCTTCCTGCTGTACGGCGGCATGCTGATGTCGGTGCTGCCGCGCGAGGCCGGGATCTCCTGGCAGTCGCACCTTGGCGGCGCCG
>MIDV01000095.1:1738-19366 GCA_001830245.1 Lysobacterales bacterium RIFOXYA1_FULL_69_10
GGTGGCCGCATGGCTGCTGCGCCGGCGCGATCCGCAGGCGCCGCGCGTGCGCTACAGCTGGGAGGACGAGGAGGACGGCGTCGATGTGCAGGCGCAGGCCGGCCGCGATGCACTCGAGCCACCGTCGCCGGATGACGTGCCGGTGATCTGGCAGCGGTCGGAGGAATCGCGCGGGACGGTATTGAAGTTCAGGCCTCGGGATGGGCGGAGCCGCGACTCGGGCGATTGAGTGGCGCTCGGGGTCGGCCTTAGGGTGTGTCGGTCGGCGATAAAAGCCTGGACACATCCCCGCGCCGTCCCATGTCGATCGCGCACGGGTTTCACTGCTAGCGTGCGGTACTACCTCCGCCACACTCTCCGCATGCGGACACTGATCCCAAGCACGGCGGCTGCCCTGGTCGCGGTCCTGCTCGCAGCCTGCACGGCGGACCGCGACGACTCGCCGACGTCCGCCTCGGCCGCCCGCATCCGGGCCGATGTGCAGGTGATGGCCGACGACGGGATGCATGGCCGAATGACCGGCACGCCCGGCTTCGACCGGGCCGCACGCTACGTGGCCGTCCGAATGCGACGGGCCGGGCTGGAGCCCGCTGGCGATGGGGGCTGGTTCCAGCAGATCCGCTTGCAGCGCTCCGACGCCCAGGTCGAACGCGCGACGTTCGTGGTGCGCGCGGACGGGCATGCGGCCACGCTGCAGCCCGGTCGCGACGTGCTGCCCGCAGCCGGCTTCGAGGAGGCCCTCGCCCTGGACGACCTGCCGATGGTGTTCGCCGGCCACGGCGTGCATGCGCCCGAGCTGGGCGTTGATGATCTCACCGGCCTCGACCTGCGCGGCAAGGCGGTGCTGCTGATGGGCGGCGCGCCTGCGCGCCTGGAGCCGGACCTGCGTGCGTACTTCGGCGCGACCGATACCAAGCTGGAGGCGCTCGCAGCACGTGGCGCGGTGGCTGCGGTCTTCCTGCGCACGCCAGCCGACGAAACAGCGCTGCCGTGGTCACGCCTGGCGGATGTGTTGGCACGGCCGGCCATGCGACTGGCGGATACGCCGCGGACAACGCTGCGTGCCGTGCTGCATGTGCATGCCGATGCGGTCGATACCGTGCTGGCCGGCAGCGGCCGCACCTTGGCGCAACTCATCGCGGCTTCCGATGGAGGGGCGTTGCCGACGTTCGCGCTGCCGGCCCGGCTGGATCTCGCCATCGCGTCGCGCGTGCAGCCAGTCGAATCGGCCAATGTCGTCGGTCGACTGCCGGGCCGCGATCCAGGCAGCCGCGGCCAGGTCGCGATCACCGCCCACCTGGACCACCTCGGCGTGGCAGACGTGGGTCCGGACCGGGTCTTCAACGGCGCGGTCGACAACGCGCTCGGCGTCGCAGTGATGCTGGAAGCCGCCCGCCGGATGGCGGCCGAACCGGCGCCCCGACGCGAGATGGTGTTCGTTGCGCTCACCGGCGAGGAACAGGGCCTGCTCGGCGCGGAGGCCTTCGCGCAGGCCGCCACGGATGACGCACTCATTGCCAACCTCAACCTAGACATGCCGTTGCTGCTGGTGCCCACGCATGACGTCGGCGTGGCCGGGGCCGATCGGTCGGAACTGGGCGACCACCTGCGGGAGGCCGCCGACACGATGGACGTGGCGCTGACGCCCGACCCGATGGCCGCGCAGGGTGCGTTCGTGCGCAGCGACCAGTTCGCGTTCGTGCGGCGCGGCGTTCCCGCGCTGTACCTGATGGGTGGCACGGACCCGGTGCGTCGCAACGACGACCCGGCGGCGGCGGCCGCGGCATTCATGCGCGAGCGCTACCACCGGCCGGAAGACGACGCCGACCGGCCGATCGCCTGGAACGATGCCGCACGCCTGGCCGGGCTGGTCGCCCGCACCGCGGCTTCGGTCGCCGATGCGCCGCGCCCGCCGGCCTGGCGCGCAGGCGACTTCTTCGGCGGCCGTTTCGCGCCGCCACCGCCGTTGGAACCGCCACCCCCGCCGTGACCTCCCGGCCATGGCGGCGGCGCAGGGCGCGTGCTATCCCTGCGCACCCCCACCGACACAGGACCGTCGCCATGCACCAGTGGTATTTCCATTCCGGCAGCGATGCCAGCCGCATCGGCCCGCTGGACGAGGACGCCGCACGCGAGCACGCGCGCCGCCATCCCGATGCACGCTGCTGGCGCGAGGGCTTCGCCGACTGGATGCCGGTGCGCTCGGTGCCGGAACTCGCCGTCACGCCGTCGGGCCCACCGCCGCACCTGCCGGCCGTGCCCAGTGGCGGCACCAGCCGCAGCGACGAAGTCGACTACCGCATCGTCGGCAACGACATGCCGTTCGTTGAAGTCGAGCTGGACCCGGGTGAAAGCGCCATCGCCGAGGCCGGTGCGCTGATGTACAAGGACGCCTCCGTGCAGATGGACACGGTGTTCGGCGACGGCCGCCACAGCGGCCAGGGCGGCGGTTTCATGGACAAGCTGCTGTCGGCCGGCAAGCGCGTGATCACCGGCGAGAGCCTGTTCACCACGATGTACACGCACACCGGCAGCGGCAAGGCGCGCGTGGCGTTCGCCGCGCCCTACCCGGGCACGGTGGTGGCGATGAAGCTGTCCGAGCACGGCGGCCGCCTGATCTGCCAGAAGGACAGCTTCCTGGCCGGCGCGCGCGGCGTGGCCATCGGCATCCACTTCCAGCGCAAGATCCTCACCGGCCTGTTCGGCGGCGAGGGCTTCATCATGCAGAAGCTCGAGGGCGACGGCTGGGTGTTCGTGCACGCCGGCGGCACGCTGGTGGAGTTCGACCTCAAGCCCGGCGAGCGCCTGGACGTGGACACCGGCTGCGTCATGGCCTTCCACGACTCGGTGCAGATGGACGTGCGCGCGGTCGGCGGCATCAAGAGCATGCTGTTCGGCGGCGAGGGCGTGTTCCTGGCCTCGCTCACCGGGCCGGGCAAGGTGTGGCTGCAGTCGCTGCCGTTCTCGCGCATGGCCGGACGCATGCTGGCCGCGGCGCCGCAGGGCGGCGGGCAGGACCGCGGCGAAGGTTCGGTGCTGGGTGGGCTGGGGCGGATCCTGGATGGGGATAACCGGTTCTAGCGCTAGGGGCTAGGGGCTAGGGCTAGGGCTAGGGCTAGGGGCTAGGGGCTAGGGGCTAGGAAAAGCTGCCAGCCCGAACGCCTTGAGCGGCCATGGCTGCTGTCCGTGACGTGCCGAAGGTCAAGGTGGGTCCCAGCGTTCGCTGGGACGACGGTGGACGGCGTGGATGGACGCGCCGGCCGCCATCGTCTGCGAGTGCCGGCATCCCGGTCGGACGCCGTTCCGGCGCCACCGGCTATCCTCCGCGCGCTTTGTTTCCGGATTCGCCCATGCCCGTTTCAAACCGCCTGCGCCTGGCGCTGCCGTGCGTCATCGCCGTACTGCTGGCTGCGTGCGGCGGAGGCGACGCCGTGCGCCCGACGACGCCGGCACCGGCGCAGTCCGTTGCGGCCGCCAAGCCCAAGCCCGTTCGTATCGGCCTGGCGCTGGGTGGCGGCGCGGCCAAGGGTTTCGCGCACATCGGCGTGATCAAGATGCTGGAGGCCAACGGCATCACGCCGCATGTGGTCAGCGGCACCAGCGCCGGCAGCGTGGTCGGCGCGCTGTACGCCAGCGGCATGGACCCGTTCGCGCTGCAGGAGAAAGCCGTCGCGCTGGACGAGTCGAGCATCCGCGACGTGCGCCTGTTCTCCGGCGGGCTGGTGCAGGGCCAGGCGCTGCAGGACTACGTCAACGCGCAGGTCGGCAACCGCCCGATCCAGTCGCTGTCCAAGCCGTTCGCGGCCGTTACGACGTGGCTGGAGACCGGCAAGCGCTCGGTGTTCGTGCGCGGCAACACCGGCCAGGCGGTGCGCGCCTCCAGCGCGGTGCCGGGGGTGTTCGAGCCGGTCCGCATCGGCGAGCGCAGTTTCGTCGACGGCGGCGTGGTCAGCCCGGTGCCGGTGGACGCGGCGCGCCAGCTGGGCGCCGAGTACGTGATCGCAGTGGACATCTCCAGCAAGGCCAGCGGCACCACGCCGACGCACCTGCTGGGCGTGGTGAACCAGTCCATCGCGATCATGGGCCAGACGCTGGGCAAGCAGGAACTGGCGCGCGCCGACGTGGTCATCAGTCCCGCGGTCAACGACATCGGTCCGGCGGATTTCGAGCAGCGCAACGCCGCGATCCTGGCCGGGGAGCGCGCGGCGCTGGCTGCGTTGCCGCAGATCAGGAAGGCACTCGCCGCCGAGCGCGCGCGACGCGTGGCGGCGCTGGCACCGAAGCCGGTGCCGAAGGCGGAGCCGGAGTGCGAGAAGAGCTGGGTCGGGGCGATCAATCCGTTCGGGAAGGACTGCGCGGACGATTGATCGGGTTGCAAGTCGCTCCACATGCACGGCAGACACCCACTGCGTCATTCCCGCAATGGCGGGCTCGCGCTTTATTTCGGCGGAGCCGAACATCCATGGAGTTTTTTAGGTTTCAGCCGAGGGATCGCGCTTCAAAGACAAAGGCAACGTCCCTGGATTCCCGCCTTCGCGGGAATGACGAAATGTGAGGTTCGTAAGGTCGGTGGGTCCCGCCTTCGCGGGGAACAACGGCTTTAGAAGCGGGTCCAGGCCCCAAGCCCTCAACCCGCCTCCCGCGACCCCACCGGCACCCCGCCGAACGCCTTCACCGTGCGCAGCACGAAGCTGGAATTGACGTCGGCCACGCCGCTGGCGTTGAGCAGGCGGTCCAGCAGGAAGCGCGAGAAGTGGTCCAGGTCGCGCACCACCACGTGCAGCAGGTAGTCCATGTCGCCTGTAAGAGCGTGGCAGGCGACCACCTCGTCCCAGCGCGCGATGGCCTCGACGAAGCGGCCGACGTGCTCGACGTCGTGCTTCTCCAGCTGCACGCGCACGAACGCCTGCAGCCCCAGGCCGACGCGCTCGGGGTCGACCTCGGCGCGATAGCCGGCGATCACGCCATCGCGCTCCAGCCGCTGCACCCGGCGCAGGCAGGCCGAGGGTGAGAGGTGCACGCGCTCGGCCAGCTCGGCGTTGGTCAGACGGCCCTGCCGCTGCAGCTCGGCGAGCAAGTGCAGGTCGATGCGGTCCAGCTCGGCTTCGCGCATGTTTGTTCACCTGAATGGCAACTAGACGCAAGGATGGTGCGCCATCGTCGGACGTGGGCGCAACAACGCAACCCCGTTGCGCCGCAACGGCGCTACGCTGGTTGACCACCCAGAGGTACGGAGACCTGCCATGAGCGCCACCGCCCCCCGCCGCGTCGAAAACATCCAGACCGACAAGGGCAAGGTGCCGGTCTACGCCACCGGGATCGTCGAGCAGCCCTGGGACGGCTATGGCGACGAGGACCACGCCACCTGGGCCACGCTGTACGCGCGCCAGCGCGAGGTGCTCAAGGGCCGCGCCTGCGACGAGTTCATCGCCGCGCAGGACGCGATGGGCATGACGCCCGACCGCATCCCGAAGTTCGCAGAGCTCAACGAGGTGCTGTCCAAGGCCACCGGCTGGACGCTGATCGGCGTGGAAGGCCTGCTGCCGGAGCTGGACTTCTTCGACCACCTGGCCAACCGCCGCTTCCCGGTGACGTGGTGGATCCGCCGGCCCGACCAGATCGACTACATCGAGGAACCCGACCTCTTCCACGACCTGTTCGGGCACGTGCCGCTGCTGATGATCCCGGTGTTCGCCGACTACATGGAGGCGTACGGCCGCGGCGGCGTGAAGGCGCACGCGATCGGCGCCGACGCGCTGCAGAACCTGACCCGGCTGTACTGGTACACGGTCGAGTTCGGCCTGATCCGGCAGAAGGACGGCCTGCGCATCTACGGCAGCGGCATCGTCTCGTCCAAGGGCGAGTCGATCCATTGCCTGGAGAGCGATGCCCCCAACCGGCTGGGCTTTGACCTGGAGCGGATCATGCGCACCCGCTACCGCATCGACACCTACCAGAAGACGTACTTCGTGATCGACAGCTTCGAGCAGCTGATGGACGCGACCACACCGGACTTCACTCCGATCTACGAGAAGCTGGCGACGCTCGACTCGGTCCCGGCCGGCACCGTGCTTGAGACCGACCGCGTGTTCAACCGCGGCACCGGCGAAGGTTGGGAAACCGGCGGCGACGTCTGACGCGTCAGCGCGACGCCGCCAGCGCCGGTGCATGTGTCGCCGGCACGAAGCGGTACTTGCGGTCCAGCCAGGCCTTGGCCGCGATCGACAGCACCACTGGCGCAAACCACGCGGCATAGAGCAGCACGCCCGAGCTGGCGCCCGGCAGCAGCCGCGGCAGGCCGATGGCGAGGAACGCGATGTGCGTGGCCGCGCCGTTGCCGACCATCGCGCCGTAGTGCTCCTGCATCCACCACCGCGGCTGCACGGGGATGACGCGGCGGCGGCGCCACATGTCGACGCCCACCAGCAGGCCGACCAGTGAAAACCCGATCAACAACGGCTGGCCGGCCTGCAGGCCGGTGGCGAGCACCAGCGCACCGGCGACGGGATTGAGCACCATCAGCGCGTGGTAGACCGCGCCCAGGTACCGCGCGGGTGCGGCCTTGTCGCGGATCGCGCGCCACGCCAGCCACACGGTCGTCGCCACCAGCACCACCAGGTAGCCCAGGAACACCGCGGCGACCCAGCGGCCGTCGGCAATGCGCTGGGCGACCATCGGCAGCGCGCTCACGATTACGCCGCACATCGACAGCAGGTAGGTGCGGCCGACCCACACGTGCGCGGTGCTGCCCTTGCGGAGCATCGCCGCCAGCCAGAACGTGGCCAGCGCGACGGTGCCGCTCGTGACATGGAGGGCGACAAACAGGGTGTAGGCGGACATGGCAGCGGGCTCCGGAGCGGGTGTCCAGCGTCGCGCCGTCCGCCCGTGGCGCGCAGTCCCGGCCGTCACCGTGTTGAGGTGCCGGAAGTCACTTTCTGCCGGGAGGGCGTTGCCGCCGGCGCGCTGCGGCCGCAGCATGGACCGATGCATCCGGCGCTTCGCAACTGGCTCCAACTCCCCACACTCGCGGGTGTATGCACGCTGCTGGCCGTCGCCCTGTCGCTGCGATGGATGCCCCCCGCGCCGGCCGCCTTGGCGTGGACGCTGCTGGGGGGCTACACCGTGGCGTTCCTGGCCCACGATGGCGCCGCGCGCAGGCACCCGCGTGCAGGCGACGCGCTTCTGGTGGTCATGGTGGTGCTGGCCCTGGCGCTGGTCATGCTGGCGCCCCGCCTGGGCACGCCGCAGGTATTGCTGGTGGTGTGGACGGCCGTGATTGCGATGGTGTGGCCGCCGCGCGTTGCAGTGGTCGCCGTACTGCTGGTGAACCTGGCCTCGTGGTGGATCCTGTCCATGGCGGGACATCCGGCACCGCTGACGGTGACCCTGCTGTACGCCGGCTTCCAGGCCTTCGCGGCACTGACGGCCTATTACGCGCTCAGCGCCGAACGCGCCCGCGATGCATTGGCGCGCGTCAACGCCGACCTGCTGGCCACGCGTGCGCTGCTGGCCGACAGCGCGCGCGACGGCGAGCGCCTGCGGCTGGCGCGCGAGCTGCACGACGTCGCCGGGCACAAACTCACTGCATTGACGCTCAACCTGCGCGCGCTGTCCGGGGATGCGGCCTTCGCCGGCCATGGCGAACTGGCCATCGCCGAGCGCATGGCCGGTGAACTGATGGGTGACCTGCGCGGCGTGGTGCAGGCGATCCGCGACAACCGCGGGCTCGACCTGGGCACCGCGCTGCACGCACTGGCCGCGCCGCTGCCGCGTCCGCGCCTGCACCTGGCGCTGGACGACACGCTGCGGCTGGACGACCCCGAACGCGCCGAGCTGCTGCTGCGTGTCGTGCAGGAGGCGCTGACCAATGCCGCGCGCCACGGCGATGCCGGCGTGCTGCGGGTCGAGCTGCAACGCGATGCCACCCGCGGCGGGCTGCGCCTGCAGGCCATCGACAACGGCCGCGCGCGCGGCCCGCTGCGCGAGGGCAACGGCCTGGCCGGCATGCGCGAGCGCATCGAAGGCGCGGGTGGAGAACTGCAGGTGGCACCGGACCGCGGCGGCGGCGTGCGCATCGACGTGTGGCTGCCGGCATGAGTGGGCCACTCGCGACCGTCGCCCTGGCCGACGACCAGGCGCTGGTCCGCGCCGGCCTGCGCGCGTTGCTGGAGCGGCAGGGCATCGTGATCGCATTCGAGGCCGGCGACGGCGATGCGTTGCTGGCGCAGCTGCAGGACACGCCGGTCGACGTGGTGCTCAGCGACATCCGCATGCCCGGCGTCGACGGGCTGGAGGTGGCGCGGCGGTTGCGCGACGCCGGCGATGCCACGCCCGTGCTGCTGCTGACCACGTTCGACGAACCCGACCTGCTGCTGCAGGCCACCGATGCCGGCGCGCGCGGGTTCCTGCTCAAGGACGCCGCGCCCGACGACCTGCGCGATGCGATCGTGCGTCTGGCGGCGGGTGAGACCCTGCTGCAACCGGTCAGCACCGACCCGGTACGCGCGCGCTACCGCTACCACGCCGACGACGCACCGCGCGACCTGTTCACCGAACGCGAGGTGGCGATCCTGCGGCTGCTGGCCGGTGGCTACTCCAACAAGGAGATCGCGCGCGCCATGTTCCTGGCCGAGGGCACGGTGAAGAACTACGTGTCGACCATCCTGGAGAAGCTCGACACCCGCGACCGCACGCGCGCGGTGCTCAAGGCGATCACGCTGCGGGTGATCTGAGGCGCGGCACATCCGCGCTCGATCAGCGCGCGAACTCCTGCGGCAGCAGCACGAACGCGACGATCACCAGCGCCAGGCACAGCCAGCGCCACCACCCCATGCCGCGCCAGGCCACCTTCCACGCGTCGCGCGGGGCGGTCATGGATGCACCGTTTCGTGTTCGGCCGGCGGCCGCGCCGTGCGCGTGCCGGCCCGCTTCGCCGCCTTGCGCGCGGCGGCGCGCATCGCGTCGGCCACGCGCAGCCCGTAGAGGTACGCACCGGTCACGCTGAGCGCGGTGAGCAGCAGGCCGAACACGAACCAGATGAGCTGCGTCGCCAGACCGCCGAAGGTGCCGAAGTGGAGCGGATCGGCCATCTCCGAGATGCGGTGGTGGACGTCCAGGCCGGTGCCGGCGCGGCGGCCGGTGACGGTCCCGCCCGTGGAGTCGAAGCCCAGCGCGTTGGCGCGGTCGCGCACGAGCCACGCCTCGGCCTGGCCTTCGATCACGATGCCGCGCGCGGACAGGGCGATGCGCTTCACGTCCAGCCCCGGCCACTGCTGCCGTGCATTGGCGATGGCAAGGTCGATGGCGGCGGGCGTAATCGCAGGCGCCGCCTGGACCGTGGCCGCGTCATCGGCGCGCTCGGCGAGGACGTCCGACTGACCTCCCGCTCCACCGCCGAGCGATTCGACCAGGTACCAGACCCCGGTGGCGGCGATCAGGGCGATGAACCACAGGCTCCACACGCCGGCCAGCCGGTGCACGTCGCCCCAGAAGCGGCGCTGCCGCTCCGGCCGCGGCATCGAGAAGAAGCCGCGCCACCAGTGCCGGTAGATCACCAGGCTGGTGACCAGCGTCACCAGCAACGCGATGGCCAGCGCCGAGACGATCGGCACCCCGAACTTGACCGGCATCATCAGGTGGCGGTGGGTGTTGCGCAGGAAACGCTGGGTGTTGAACCAGTGGGTGTCGCCGGTCACCGTGCCGCGGTACGGGTCCACCCAGACGAAGCGCAGGCGGCCCTCGTCGGTCTTCATGCTGGCCATCACCGCCGAGCGCGGGCCCTTGGGCGCGGCGAGACCGTTGATGGTCCATGCCGGATACGCCTGCTGCACGGCGCCGACCATCGCGCCCCAGCTCGCGCGTTCGGGCACGGGCGACACGCGCATCTCGTCGTGCAGCGCCCAGTCGATCTCGTGCGAGAACACCGCCAGCGTGCCGGTGAAGCAGACGAACGCCATCAGCACACACAGCTTCAGCCCGACCCAGCTGTGCAGGTCGAACCACACGCGCCGCCCGCCCTTCTCGGGCGTGGCGGCAGCGGGGGCTGGCGATGGCGGGCCCGGTGGCATGGCGGCGTCGGTCAGGGCACCGGTCAGAAGCGGTAGCGCGCCTGCAGGTACAACCGGCGCGGTTCACCGGGGAAGTGGCCGGTGCGTTCGATGAAGCCGCTGGCCGCATACACCTTGTCAAACAGGTTCTTGACGTTGGCCTGGAAGGTCCAGTCGCGCCATTGCGTCTGCCAGCTGGCGTCGAAGATCGTGTAGGCCTTCACCGCCTGGCCTTCCAGCGAGACGCGGTCGCCGACGTGGTCGGCGCCGAAGGCAATGGACGAGGCGATCGCGGGCAGGTCGTAGCGCGTCCACAGGCCGACCTTGTGTCGCGGCGCGTTGGCGAAACGATCGCTGTCGCCGGTGGTGTTCCCGGCCGCGGCCGGGTCGCCTTCCAGCACGCGCGCGTCGTTGTAGCCGTAGGCCAGGTTGAGCACCCAACGCTCGGTCAGGTCGGCCAGCAGGTCGAGTTCAAAACCGACGCTGCGCACCAGGCCCAGCGCGGCCAGGTCGTCGACGCCGTCGTTGCCGGCGTCCAGCCCGGTGCCCTGCACCACGTTGCTACGCTCGATCCGGTACACCGCGCCGTTGAGTGTGATGCGGCCACCGGCGAGGCTGGACTTGGCGCCCAGTTCCCACTGGCGGCTGCGCTCGGGGTCGAACGGGCCGCCGGCCAGCGGGTTCTGGCTGCCGGCCGACTGCGGCGAGAAGCCCGTCGCGGTGCTGGCGTAGAGGTTGACCGTGTCGGTCGCCTCGAACGTCGTGCCCAGGCGCCAGGTCAGGTCGTTGCCGTCGACGGCGGTACCGGCAACGCGGTTCTCGTCCTCGAAGCGGTCCCAGCGAAGCCCGGCAAGCACGTGCCAGCGGCCCAGGTCCATCTGGTCCTGCAGGTACAGGCCGTCCTGGCGGCTGCGGGTGCGCGTGGCCGGGCGGAACGGCAGCGTGTCCAGGCCGTAGTCGGCCGCGCCACTCAGCCCGTACACCGGGTCGAACAGGTCCAGCCCCGGCACCGGGCCGCCGCGTTCCACGCCCACCGCGGTGCGGCCGATGAAGTACGCGTCCAGCTGCGACATCTCGCCGCCGAACAGCAGCGTGTGGTCGATGCCGCCGGTGGTGACGTCGAGTGCCGCGTGACCGGCGGCGGCGAGGCCTTCGACATCGCGCGCCTGGTCGCGGAACTCGCGCCACACGGTGCGGCCGTCCTCGGCGATGCCGCGCGACTCGTGGTACTGCTGGCGCTCGGCGTTCTCGAACCAGCGGACCGCCAGGCTCACGTCCAGTGCATCGGTCGGCGCGGCGGTGTAGCGCGCCAGGCCGATGCGTGCGTCCAGGTCGAGGTAGTCGGTCGGTTCGTTGGTGTTCCACTCGCGGTCGGTCAGGAACACGCCGACGTCGTTGGCCGGGACGCCGCGCAGGCGGTTGGCGTCCAGCTCCTGCTGCAGGTCGGTGTACTGCAGCAGCAGTTCGCCCGTGTCGCCCACGTCGAACGCGAACCCGACATCGCCGATCAGGCTGTCCTGCGAGGTGTTGTTGCGGAAGCCCTTCTCATGGTCGATGTGTGCGCCGACGCGGTAGCGCACGCGGCCGGCGTCATCCAGCGGACCGGACGCCTCGACCGAAGCGGCGCCGTAGTCGAAGTTGCCGGCTTCCAGGCGCAGCTGGCGCTCGGTGTACGCGGTCGGCTTCTTGGTGGCGTAGTTGATGACGCCGCCCGGGTCGCCGGAACCGTAGGCCGCGCCCGCCGGGCCCTTCAGCACTTCGACGCGCTCGATGTTGAACAGCTGCGGCACCGAGAAACCGGCGTAAGGGTCGCCACGCAGGCCGTCGTAGAGCACGTTTTCCTGGCGGAAGCCGCGCAGGGTGACG
Source organism: Lysobacterales bacterium RIFOXYA1_FULL_69_10 (assembly GCA_001830245.1). GTDB lineage: Bacteria > Pseudomonadota > Gammaproteobacteria > Xanthomonadales > Xanthomonadaceae > Lysobacter_C. Next base: position 13,651 of record MIDV01000095.1, read on the forward strand.
CCGGCGTAGCTGAAGAAGCTGATGCCGCTGATGTTGCGGTAGAGGTCGGTGACCTGGCGCGCGGCCTGGTCGTCGATGAGCTCGCGGTTGATGACCTGCACCGACTGCGGCACCAGCTCCAGCGGTGTGTCGGTGCGCGTGGCCACGCTGCTGTCCTCGACCTTGTACAGGCGCTGGGCGCGGCCGATGACCTGCACGGTATCCAGGTCGGTGGCGCGGGCGCCGGCCTCTGCGGTGGCCTCGGAATCGGGTCCAGTACCCGCCACCTGCGCATGCAGCGCGGTCGGCGCGGCGGCCAGGGCGGAGACGATGGCGAGGTGCAGCAGGCAGCGGGTCATGGCAAGGGGCCGGTGTCGGAAAGCGCGTCATGATAATGAGAATAATTCTTGTTAGCAAAGCGCCGTCACGGACCCGTCGCGCGGTTTACACCGCCCGGTCACGGTGCGATCCCCAAGATGCGCGGCCTTCTCAGCCCCTGCGACGCCCCCGATGCACCTTCGCCGCATGAACTTCACCGCCGACGAACTCCGCCAGGAACTGGCCCATGCCGAGGCCACCTTCGACGAGGCCGCCCGCTGCGCCGGCCAGGGGCTGGAGCCGCTGCTGGAGCGCCGGCTGGACGCGCACCTGCGGATGTTGCGGGCGATGCTCGGTGGCGACTGTGCGACGGCGGCGTTCGACGCGGTGGACGCGGCCAAGCGCGCGGTCGATTCGGCCGAGCCCGAGGCGCCGCTGCGGATGCTGGCGATGGCGCGCGAGACGCTGGTGGCCGTTGCACGCCGCCGCATGCACCGGCTGGTGCCGGACCTGGCGGCGTAGCGGTCCACCACCGCCCGTGTCGTCCGGGGCACAGCGAGGGACCTGCTTCATCACCGTCCCACCGGCAAAAGCGGGTCCCTCACTGCGGCCCGGTTACCGCCCCGCTCCGGCCATCGGCGACAATGGCGCCCCCTCGCCGCCGAGCCGATCCACGCCATGCCCAGCCTGCCGCAGCGCCCCGCGCCGTCCGTCTCCCTCACCCAGTTCCTGATCGAAGCCCAGCGCGCCGGCCACGTCAGCCCCGACCTGCGGCTGTTGATCGAGGTGGTCGCACGCGCCTGCAAGCGCATCTCCATCGCGGTGGGCAAGGGGGCGCTGGGTGGCGTCCTGGGCGAGGCCGGCAGCGCCGGCGAGGCCAGCATCAACATCCAGGGCGAGGCGCAGAAGAAGCTCGACGTGATCGCCAACGACGTGCTGATGGAAGCCAACGCGTGGGGCGGCCACCTCGCCGGCCTGGCGTCGGAGGAAATGGACCACAGCCAGCCGATCCCCGACGTGTACCCGCGCGGCAACTACCTGCTGCTGTTCGACCCCCTCGACGGCAGCTCCAACATCGACGTGAACATCTCCGTCGGCACGATCTTCTCGGTGCTGCGCTGCCCGGACGGCGTGACCACGCCGGGGGACGAGCACTTCCTGCAGCCGGGCACCGAGCAGGTCTGCGCCGGTTACACCACTTACGGCCCCAGCACGATGCTGGTGCTGACCGTCGGCCACGGCACCCACGCGTTCACGCTGGACCGCGAGATCGGCGGCTTCGTGCTGACCACGCGCGACATGCGGATCCCGGACGAGACCAGGGAATTCGCGGTCAACATGTCCAACCAGCGCTTCTGGGAGCCGCCGATGCAGGCGTACGTGGGCGACCTGCTGGCCGGCACCGAGGGCCCGCGCGGCAAGGACTTCAACATGCGCTGGGTGGCCTCGATGGTGGCCGACGTGCACCGCATCCTGACCCGCGGCGGCATCTTCAGCTACCCGCTGGACCGCAAGTGCGCCTCCAGGGGTGGCAAGTTGCGGCTGATGTACGAGGCCAACCCGATGAGCTTCCTGGTCGAACAGGCCGGTGGCGCGTCCAGCACCGGGCGCCAGCGCATGCTGGAAGTCCGGCCCACCGGGCTGCACCAGCGCGTGCCGGTGTTCATGGGCAGCCGCCGGGAAGTGGAAACCGCCGTCGACTACCACCTGCGCCACGACCGGGCCGCCGACGCCGCCTGACGGCCGCTCCGCCCCGGTCATCTACCTGACCGGGGCGACTGTCACGCCGGTGACCGCAAATCGCCACGCCCCGCGTTGATAACCCTTGCCCCGAGGCATGGCGCATGTCGCGTCGACGGGTGATGGAGGGGAGATGGCGAAGGACACGAACACCACATCCGGCGACTCCGGTCCGCACGGAACTACGGCGCATGGGCGCGAGCTGATCTACGCCACCGCCGGCACGGCCGGCCGGGTGCTGGCGCTGGGCGGCCTGCAGACCATGGGCTGGAACCTGCGCCGCGCACCCGACGCGCGCAGCGTGCAGCGCATCCTGCAGCGCGATCCGCGCCAGCCGTTCGCCGCGCTGCTGGACCTGCGCGAAGGCTTCAGCCACCAGGACCTGGCCGAGTACGGCCCGGCGCTGTCGGCGTCCAACGCCGGTTGGGTGGCCGGCGTGGACGCCGCGCAGCTGGACGAGGCGCCGGTCCGCCGCCTGATCCGCGACTACTGCTACGACTACGTCACCCTGCCGTGCCCGGAGGCCGTGCTCAACACGGTGATCGGCCATGCCCACGGCATGGCCGCGCTGGCGTGCGAGCGCGGTGTGGCGGTGTCGCAGGTCGGCTTCGACGACATGATCGGCGACAGCCCGGCGATGCTGGCACTGTGCCGCACGCTGCGGAAGGCGGCGCTGACCGAGGCCCCGGTGTTCATCGCCGGCGAGACCGGCACCGGCAAGGAACTGGCGGCCATGGCCGTGCATCGGCACTCGCGCCGCCACGCCAACCCGTTCGTGGCGATCAACTGCGGCGCGATCCCGCAGAACCTGGTGCAGTCGGAGCTGTTCGGCTACGAGCGCGGCGCCTTCACCGGCGCGCAGACGCGCAAGCTGGGCCGGTTCGAGATGGCCAACGGCGGCACCCTGTTCCTGGACGAAATCGGCGACCTGCCGCTGGAAAGCCAGGCTTCGCTGCTGCGGTTCCTGCAGGAGGGCTGCTTCGAGCGCTTGGGCGGGCACGAGCAGATCCGCGTCGATGTGCGCATCATCTCGGCCACCCACCACGACCTCGAGGACTCGGTGGCCAAGGGCAGCTTCCGCGCCGACCTGTTCCACCGCCTGTGCGTGCTGCGCCTGCACCAGCCCCCGCTGCGCGACCGCGGCGCGGATATCGACAAGCTGGCCGACTACGCGCTCAAGCGCTATTCGCAGGAAGGCCAGCGCACGCTCAAGGGCTTCGCCCCGTGCGCGCGCCATGCGCTGCATTCGCACCGCTGGCCCGGCAACGTGCGCGAGCTGATCAACCGCGTGCGCCAGGCCGTGGTCATGGCCGAGGGCCGCCTGATCACCGCCGCCGACCTGCACATCGACGGCGCCGAGACCGGCCCGCCGCCGACGCTGGACGAGGTGCGCGACGCCGCCACCCGCGAGGCGATCGAGCGCGCCCTGCAGCGCAACCGCGGACGCCTGGTGGACACCGCCCGCGAACTGGGCGTCTCGCGCGTGACGCTGTACCGGCTGATGGGCCGGCACGGACTGCGCGAGAGCGACCCGGATTCCGGCGGGACGGTGAGCGTGGCCTGAGGCAGCGGGTTGGCGGCGCGGGCCACGGTCTCTTCCCGCGGCTCCGCGTCCGCGCTCACGGAGAACTCAGGACACAGATCCAGGGCTGGATGGCGCCGCGGCGTCGCACGTGGCCTTGGAACCCCTTCGCTTCATCCCATCGCTCTCGAAGCCGAAGCAAAAGCCTCGCGGCTTGATACGAGCCCGGCGCGGTATCGCCGCCTCAGAACGACTTCGACGCCCGCAGCCCGAACACGAAGTTCGGCGAGTCGGGCGTCAGGCCCGCGGCCATCTGGCCGTTGACGGTCCAGCCCGACGGCATGGCGTAGGTGGCGCCGATGTTGAGGGTGGTGGAGTTGCTGGAGCTGCCGGGCACCCGGAACTCCTCCTGGCCCGGCGCCTGCGTATGCGTGGCGGCGGCGAACGCCGAGGCGACGCTGAAGCTGATCGCCGCGCGGTCGTTCAACGCGATCGCCAGGCCGCCGCTGACCTGGATGACATTGCCCAGCGACACGCGTGCCGGCGACACCTGGTCGAGCACCGGGGAGATGTCGTCGAAGTCCTGCGGCCGGTTCCACGTGTAGCCCAGGTTGCCGAACAGGATCACCGGGTCGTAGGTGCGCAGCGCCGACACGTTGCCGGTCACGCTCCAGATGCCGGTGCCGGTGGGCAGGTTCTCGGGGATGTTGAGGTTGTTGTTGTCCTCGTCGGCCTGGATGAGCTTCAAGCCGAAGGGATGGCGGCCCGAGGGACCACGCACGCGCACGCTGGTGACGATGTCGGGCCAGCGCGGGGATTCCTTCACCCACTGGTAGTACGCCGCGACGCTGGCATCGCCGATGCCGCTCGAGCTCAGCTGCACTTCGCTGACCTCCGTGGACGCGCCGCCGGCGCCGCCGCTGACGAAGCGCGAGTCGCGGTAGACGTAGGGCACGGTCGCCTCGACGCTCAAGCGGTCGGTGATGCCGTAGCGACCGCTGAAGTCCATCGTCAGCACGGTCGCCTTGGTCTGGTCGAGGTTGATCGTGCCCAGGAAGATCGCGTCCAGCGCGAGGAAGCCGCTGAGCGCCAGCTGACGACGGTCGTAGTAGCTGTAGCTGAGGCCGGCGTCGAAGGTGAACTTGCGCTCGAACAGGGGCGCATATTCGCTCACCACCAATGCGCGCTCCTGCTCGCGCCGTGCCTCGTCCTCCTCGCGCCGCGCCTCGCCGATCTGGATTGGCTCGCCGGGCGGCGGAGTGGTGGTGGGCGCGGGATTGGCGGGATCGGTCGGCGGGGGCTGCTGCGCCTCCTGCGTGGAGGCGTCCTGCGTGGCCGCCACCTGCGCGGCGCCGAAGGCCTGGTTGGCCGCGCCCTGCGCCGAGGGTTCGGTCGCGGCCGGCGCGCCGGTCAGGCCGCGGCCGCGCTGCGCCATCTCCAGGTCGGTGACCTGACCGCGCAGGCGCTGGATCTCCGCCTCCTGCTCTGCCAGGCGCTCGCTCAGCTGCTGCAGCAGGGCGCGCACTTCGGCGTCGTCGGTACCGGGCTCGGCGGCGTGGGCGGTGCCCAGCGCCAGCGCCATGGCAAGGATCAACGGCCGGATGACCGGCGAAGTGGTGGTTGCGCGCATGGTGCAGCGTCCCCTGGAATGCGTGGCCCCGCGGACTCGCGGTGTCTAGATGAACGCTAGAGCCCGATGACTCCGGCCAAGGCCTGCTGCACGCCCTGCTGGTTGAGCATCTGCGTGGACATCTGCTCGCTCAGCAGCGTCAGCTGAAGCCGGTTGCTGGCCGCGATGTCGTTGCCGAAGATCTGGCCGATCTGCATGATCCGGCCTTCCGATCCGGTGCCCGATTGGCTCAGGTACTGGCCGATGTTCGCGCCCGGGGACGACAGGTCGAGGTTGACGCCGTGGTCCAGGAAGGTGATGCGCGCGGTCATCTCGCCGGCCGTCGCCTCGCTGCCCATCTGGCCGTTGAAGCCGGCGGTGCCGGGCAGTTCGGTGGTGAAGTTGATGGCCGTCAGGTTGGACAGCGCGTTGCCGTCGCCGGCGATCTGCGCCACCTGGCCGATGCCGTTGATCTGCAGCTCGCGGCCACCGCTGACTACACCGGTGGGCGTCGGTCCGCCACCGGCACCGGCTTCGGCGCCGCTGCG
>MIDV01000095.1:19376-21020 GCA_001830245.1 Lysobacterales bacterium RIFOXYA1_FULL_69_10
GCCACGTCGAATCCGCCGGTGGCATTGCGCCGCACCTGCAGCGTGCCCGAGGCGTGGGCGCTGCCGCTGTGGGCGTTGTGCAGGGTAGAGGTCACGTCGATACGCAGGCCCACGAGCATGTTGGCGCCCATGTACTTGCCGGTGAGGCCGGCCAGCGTGGCATCGTCGACGACGTAGGCCTTGACCGGGGGCAGGGTGTCGGAAGAAGGGGGCAGGGCGGCTGCGGACTGTGCCGCAGCCGCGCCTGCCACGAGGACCGAGAACAGGGCACGGGGGAGTGTATGTCGGTTCATCGGGACCTCGATTCGGTAATGCAGCACATGGTCAGAACAGATCGGCGTAGACCAGGCCGAGTTCGACAACGCGCGGCGGCGTGGTCGCGCGGTCAAGCGCGTCCACCCGGCGTTCCAGCGCATGCGAACTACGGCTGCTGACCAGGTACGAGTCGGGGCGCATCGGCGTATCGCCGACCACCGCCAACACGATGCCGTTCCACCCGGCCACGAAATCCGCCTCGTTCATCACGCGATGACCGAGTGCGGGATCGGCGACGAAGACGCGTCCGGCGGACGCCCCCTTCACCACCACGAAATGCTTGTAGCCCTTGAGGTCGAGCAGCGCGATCACCGGCATCTGCAGCCGGTACAACGCGTCGGGCTCGATCTTGAAGCCGTGTCCGCGCATGCCGATGCTGTCGACGTGGCGCTTCATGTCGAGCATCGAGAAGCCGTTCTTGACCACCTGGTCCGGGTCGTTGCCTTCCATCATCGCGGTGATCAGCTTGGCCTCGTTGGTGTCGATGCCGTAGCCGTAGTGCAACAACGTGCCCAGCGCCGCCGACCCGCAGCTGAAGTCGAACCGCTGCGGCATCAGGTCGCGGAAGCGCATGTCGCGGAACGTGCGCATCTGCTTGCGCATCGGCAACGCCGCAGGCCCCGCGAGGCGGCCGATCTCCACCACCGTCTGCGCCGGCGCCGAAGGCGCCCACGCGAGCAGCCCGGCCAGGGCCAGCAGCGGTGCGATCAGAATGTGGAACTTGGTGTTCATGGTGTCCTGACTCCCCCGAGTCCATCCGTCCCGGGTCGGCGCCATGCCGACCCGGGTGGTCTAACCAACGTCAATCGCAAGTACCGCAGGACGCGACAGCAATCGCCAAGCCGTTGTGCTGCGCATTGCCGGCACCGGCGGCGATGTTCACGCCGATGTTGCCGACCGCACCGCCCAGGGCGTTGCCACTGAGGGACGCGGAGTTGTCGAGATCCCACACCGCCAACAGGAGGTTGGAGTAGGTGGTTTGCTCGCTGTCTGCGCTGGCCTTGGCGAGGTTGCCCGAACTGTTGACAGACGCGGCCAGTCCATTGGTCTGCGCATTGCCGACACCTGCCGCGACATTCAGGCCGATGTTGCCCGAGGCGCTTGCCAGGACGTTGTCGCTGACCGACGCGTCATAGAACAGGCCGGAATCCGGGCCGCTCGGCAGATCCGTGCCGAAGTTCGATTCGGTGGTCTGGCTGTTGAACACCATGGCTGAGGCGAAGACACCGCCGCGGCTTGCGGGCGCATCGTCGTTCTGGCCGACGAGGGAGTCGGCGCCACCGCCGCACCTGTCGCCAGGTCCGCAGCCGCCACCATTGTCATCATCAT
>MIDV01000095.1:21034-29199 GCA_001830245.1 Lysobacterales bacterium RIFOXYA1_FULL_69_10
CGCGAGCCGCCGCCGTCGATTGAAGTCAATGCGCCGTCGTTGGCCTGGGCGTTGCCCACACCCGCCGCGATGTTGATACCGATGTTGCCGGTGGCGCGGCGCCCGGCATCGCCGGAGGCGGAGGCGCTGTTGTCGCCGTCGCCGAACGATCCGTTGGCGTACGTGAACTGGTCCTGGTCGACCACGGCCGCGGATTCGCCGCTGACGCGGATGAAGCCCCATGCATACACGTCACCGATGACGTAGATGCTGTTGAGCATGTCCCAGTCGCTGTAGATGTCGGCATCGTCGCCGACGGCCAGTGCCGGGGCCGAGACCGCGAGCAGTGTCGCGGCTAGCAGTGTGTGGTGCAGTTTCATGTCGTTGTCTCCCGGGTAGGGAGGCGCGGGGCCGGGCGGCCCCGCGTCTCAACTGCTGGTGTCAGTCGCAGGTGCCGCACGAGGCGACGGCGATCGACAGACCGTTGTGCTGCGCATTACCTGCACCGGCGGCGATGTTGACGCCGATGTTGCCGACGGCCTGGGACAGCGCGTTGCCGCTGAGCGACGCGGTGTTGTCCAGGTCGCACCAGGCGAGCAGCTCGTTGAACTCGGTCCACTGCTCGCTGTCGGCGCTGGCCTTGGCCAGGTTGCCCGAGCTGTTGACCGAAGCAGCCAGCGCGTTGGACTGCGCGTTGCCGACGCCGGCGGCCACGTTCAGGCCGATGTTGCCGGAGGCGGCGGCCAGGACGTTGTCGCCCACGGACGCGTTGTAGAACAGCTGGTTGTCCGGACCGCTGGGGGCGTCGGTGCCACCGTTGCCGTAGGTCCACTGGCTGTTGAACACCATCGCGGAGGCGAACACCGCGTTGCCGTCGACCGACGACAGTGCGACGTCGTTGGCCTGGGCGTTGCCCACGCCGGCGGCGATGTTGGCGCCGATGTTGCCCGACGCGCCGCGCAGGGCGTTGTCGGACGCGAAGGCGTCATTGTCGCCGTCACCGGCCGAGCCGTTGGCATAGGTGGTCTGGTCCTGGTCGACCAGCGCGCCGGACTCGCTGGCGACGCGGATCTCGCCGTAGGCGAACACGTCGCCGTACACCCAGATGCTGTTGTACATGTCCCAGTTGCTGTAGATGTCGGCGTCGTCGCCTTCGGCCATGGCCGGGGCGGAAACGGCGAGCAGTGCGATGGCAAGGGCCTTCAGATGGGTCTTCATTTCGGTCTCTCCTCGTTCTGGATGTGCGGGGGCGCTGATCCGCCCCCGCGGGTTTCACTGGGGTGGGATCAGTCGCAGGTGCCGCACGAGGCGACCGCGATCGACAGGCCGTTGTGCTGCGCGTTGCCGACGCCAGCGGCGATGTTCACGCCGATGTTGCCGACGGCCGAGGACAGGGCCGCGCCGCTGAGCGAGGCGCTGTTGTCCAGGTCGCAGTTGGCCAGCAGTTCGTTGAACAGCGTGAACTGCTCGCTGTCGGCGCTGGCCTTGGCGATCGTGCCGGAGCTGTTGACCGAGGCGGCCATGCCGTTGGACTGGGCGTTACCCACGCCGGCGGCCACGTTCAGGCCGATGTTGCCCGAGGCACCCGACAGCACGTTGTCTGAGACCGACGCGTCGTTGAACAGCTGGTTGTCCGGGCCGCTCGGGTAGTCGGTGGCACCGTTGATGGCGGTGTACTGGCTGTTGAACACCATCGCCGAGGCGAACACGCGGTTGCCGTCGACCGACGACAGCGCGACATCGTTGGCCTGCGCGTTGCCCACGCCGGCGGCGATGTTGGCGCCGATGTTGCCCGAGGCTGCGCTCAGTGCGTCGCCCGAAGCGGACGCGCTGTTGTCGCCGTCGCCGTAGGACACGTTGCCGAGCGTGGCCTGGTCCTGGTCGACCAGTGCGCCGGACTCGCTGGACACGCGGATCTCGCCACTGGCGTAGATGTCGCCAATGACCCAGATGCTGTTGTACATGTCCCAGTTGCTGTAGATGTCGGCGTCGTCGCCTTCGGCGAACGCGGCGGTTGAGAACAGGCTGCCAAGGGCAATGGCGAGCAGGGTGGTACGCACTTTCATGATCTCTCTCCTGGTGGTGTCGTCGTTGTGGTGCTGGGGTGTTGCAAGTGGTGCTGCCTGATGCTGATGCGGTGTTACGGAGTGCCCCCGGGCAGCTGGAGCACGATGGCGTTGGTCGAGCTGTTGCCCACTCCCGCCGTCTGATTGACCTGGACCACGCCCTGGCTGCCGCGGAACGCGTCGTCCGCGATCACGGCCTCTCTCCGCCAGGACGGGGCCACGGCCCCCTCAGTCGTGTTGGCATCGCCGGCGACATCGGCCAGCGCCGCATCGTCGATGCCGGTAATGCCGTGCACGCCGGCCGCGACAACGCCCTGCGGGCCTTGTCCGACCATGAAAAGGTTGGCTTGCGCATTGCCGCTGCCCGCGATCTGGTTGACCGAGAGCACGCCCTGGGTGCCGGAGAACGCGCCGCCCTGGATGTGGGCGGCGGCATCGCGCTCGCGCAGGGCAGGCGCCGTTGCGCCCGGGTGTTGCGCGGCATGCACGCCGACGATGCCCAGGCCGCCGTCGCTGGATGCGATGGCCCCGAGGTTGGCCTGCGCATTGCCGGTGCCGGCGGCCTGGTTGACGGCGATGCGACCCTGGGCGCCGCGCGCGGCGGTGCCGTCGACAGTCGCCTGGTCCGACGGCGCGTCGTCGGACGCCCAAGCCGGGGTCGACACCAGCAGGAGGATCGACAGGGCGACGCATGCGCGCATCACGGCCCACCGCCCTGGGTGTTGCCGACGGCCTGCATCACGCTGTTGGTGACCAGGCTGCCGATGTTGGATGTCGCGTTGCCGACCGCGGCGCCAACGCCGCCGACGGCGCCGCCGACACTGGCGCCCGGTCCGATGGAGGGTGCCGGACCGGCACCTGCACCTGCGCCGAGAAGGGTGCCGCCGGTCAGGCCCGACAGGCCGCGGCCGACAGCCGACTCCACCGCGGCACCAGCCATGACACCCGCCGAACCGTGCTGTCCGAGTTCTCCCTCGACCAGCTCGCCCAGCACCGAGTCCATGGTCCCGTGGAACACGAGACCCGGAAACGTGGTGGCTTCGCTGTGGATCGGGTTGTCTTCCAGCGGCACGCCGCGATATGCGATGCGCGGCTGCACGGTGCGCGCGATGACCACCGTCGGGTCCTTTGCCGTGCCGGCGCTGGTACCGCCGTCGCTCCCACCGGACGTGCCTTCCGAGGCCGGGCCGGTGTCCTGCGCACGCACCGGTGCCGCGGCGAGCAGCGCCAGCGCGAAGGCCGAGCCGAGCAATGCCGGCAGGGCACGCGGGACGCGGTGGCGGGTAACGGCGGTGGATGGCATGGAAGACTCCCCTGTCGGCGTGGCCGGCATGCACAGGCATGTCGGCGGCAGGGACAACAGCGCCAGTTCCGTGCCAACCCGGCAAGCATCTGAAACGCAAGGGAATTTCTGCGGCACCCCAAACCGCATGCACCCGGACCGGACGGGAAAGGTTTCATCTCTGAAACAAGGTTCCGGCGCTTGCGGCGGCCACCGGATGCGACACGTGCCCCGGTCAGGCAGGCTCCAAGGCTTTCACCCCGGTTTCACGGCGAACAAACGGTTGCCGACAGCCGTGTTGCGCATTTGAAACCCGCAAACTGCGTGCGAGGATGGCCGCTTTCCGCAAAAACTCCGTTGCCGCGATGACCGACCCACGCGCGAACGAGCAGGACGATTTCATCGGGGATGACTTCATCGAGGTCTATCCCGATGCCCTGGATCCGGCCTGGTGCCAGGCGCTGGTCGAGCGCTTCGCCGCCAGTCCCGACGGCCGGCCGGGCCGGGTGGGCAGCGGCGTGATGCCCGACCTCAAGGACAGCCTCGACATCACCATCAGCGGCCGCCCCGACTGGCGCGATGCCGAGGGCGCCCTGAACCAGGCGGTGTTCCGTGGACTGATGCGGTACCTGCGGAGGTACCCGTACGCACTGATCGCGCCGCTGATGCTGGAGACCCCGGACGCGGACGGCACGCGACACCGCCTCACGGCCGAACGCGTGCGGTCGATGGACGACGCGGCGCTGGCCGATGTCATGCAGACCGTGTTCCGGCCCGGCGCGATCAACCTGCAGCGCTACACCGGCGGGCGCGGCGGCTACCCGTACTGGCATTGCGAGCTGTATCCGCGCGATCCGCGCGCCGAGACACTGCACCGGCACCTGCTATGGACGGTGTACCTCAACGACGGCTTCGAAGCGGGCGGGACCGAATTCCTGCACCAGCGCCGCGTCATTGCGCCTCGGACCGGCTCACTGCTGATCGCGCCCGCGGCCTTCACCCACACCCACCGCGGCAACCGGCCGCAGGGCGGCGACAAGGTGATCGCCACCAGCTGGGTGCAGTTCCAGCGGGCGGAAACGTTGTTCGGCGGGTGACGCCACCCTGCGCGGCTGGGTGCCGGATCGGGGTGCCGGGCGCCGCGTCAGGTGCGCGGGTGGTTGAGCACGAGCCAGTACAGGCCGACCTGCTTGACCGCCCACACGAACTGCTCGAAGTCCACTGGCTTCTGGATGTAGCTGTTGACGCCCAGCGCGTAGCTGGCTTCGACGTCGAACGGCTCGGTGCTGGTGGTGAGCACCACGACCGGCAGCGTGCGGGTTGTGTCGTTGGCGCGGATCGCCTGCAGCACCTCGCGTCCGTCGACCTTCGGCAGGTTGAGGTCCAGCAGGACGATCGACGGCAGGTCGTTGGCATCGCGGCCGGCATAGGCGCCACGCGCGAACAGGTAGTCCAACGCCTCGGCACCGTCGCCCACCACCACCAGGTTGTTGGCGATCTTGGCTTCGTCGAAGGCGATCCGGGTCAGTTCGACATCGTCCGGATTGTCTTCAACCAGCAGGATGTCCTTGTGCATCGGCGGATTCCTCGGTCGCGCACGCGGTGGGAAGATCGATGTGGAAGGTGGCGCCCTCGCCGGGAACGGACTCGCCGCTGAGGGTGCCGCCGTGGCGCGCCGCGATGCGATGCGCCGCCGCCAGCCCCAGGCCATGGCCGCCTCCGGCATCGGGGCCGTGCAGGCGCTGGAAGGGCTCGAACAGCTTGTGAGCATAGCGCATGTCGAAACCGCTACCGGCGTCGCAGACCCGCACATGCAGGCGTCCGTCGCGCGCTTCGCCCAGCACCTGGATGCGCACCACGTCACGGTCGCGGGAGAACTTCCACGCGTTGCCCAGCAGGTGGGTCAGCATGAGTTTCAGGAGGCGCTCGTCGCCCTCCACCCGCAGGTCGGGCGTGATGACGAGGTCGGCCACGCGGTCCGGCTCGGCGTCCTGGAGTTCCGCCAGGACCCAGTCGGCCAGCATCGACAGGTCGACCGTGGCCGGCTTGAGTTCGCTGCGTGTCGCGGTGGAGAGGTCGCCCAGCCCGGTGAGCAGGCTGCCCATTCTCGCGGCGGCGGCACGGATGCGTTGCAGGTGGTCACGGCTGCCGTCGTCGAGCTGCGGGCCGCAGCGCTTCTCCAACAGCCCGGCGAAACTCTCGATCGAACGCAGCGGCGCGCGCAGGTCGTGCGCCACCGAGTCGGCAAACATCTGCAAATGCTGCTGGGCCGCTTCGGCCATGTGCGCATCGTCTTCGGTATGGTCGCGGAGCGTCGGCTGGACGCTGCGTTCGCCACTCACGTCGCGAAGCGTCAGCAGCAGGTCGGTCGGGACGGACGATGCCTCCCGGGTCGGGTCCACGACGGCCGACAACGTCGCCTGCACCCACACCTCGCCGCCATCGGCCGGCAGGCAGCGCCGGGCCGATTCGACCGAAGGCCGCTGGCCGGAGGCGACCGCCTGCATCGCCTCTTCGAATGCAGCGCGGTCGTCGGGGTGGAACAGGTCGGCAGCCGGTGTGCCTGCCAGGGCATCGGGCGATTGGCCCAGCAACTGCCCGAACGCGGGGTTGGCGTATCGCCACGAGCCATGGACGTCGAGGATCGCGATAGGCAGCGGCGAGTCCGCCAGCGCCAGCCGGAACATCGCATCCGGGACGGGGCGGTCTCCGGTCTGCGGCGGTTTGGCTTCGAACAGGGACATCGCGACTCTCTTTTTGGGCGCAAGTGTAACGATCGCCATCGTGACGGGCCGGTGCACGCATCGACCCGGGCCTCCCGCACAATGCGCGCCATGGACCTCCCCCAGATCCTCTTCCTGCTGATCCTGGCGGGCGCACTGTACCTGTTCGTCAGCGAACGGTTGCGCGTGGACGTGACCGCGATGCTGACCCTGCTGGCACTGGTGCTGACCGGGGTGCTGGATTCGCAGCAGGCGCTGTCGGGTTTCGCGAGCGAGCCGGCCATCATCATCGCGGCGGTGTTCGTCATTTCCGGCGGCCTGGCCGCGACCGGCATCACCGAGCGGATCGGCCAGTGGATCGGGCAGGTCGGCGGGCGCAGCGAGGCACGCGCGGTGGCGGTCGTGATGCCGGTGGTCGCGGCGCTGTCGTCGTTCACCCACCACGTGATGGTGACGGCGATGATGCTGCCGATCCTCACGCGCTTCGCCAAGTCGCGGGGACTGTCCGCCTCACGCCTGCTGATGCCGATGTCGTTCGCCGCGTCCCTCGGCACAACGCTCACGCTGGTCAGCGCTCCGGCGTTCCTGCTGGCCGACAACCTGATCGAGCGCACCGGCAGCGACGGCCTGGGCATCTTCTCGATCACCCCGATCGGCATCGCATTGGTGCTGGTCGGCATGGTGTACATGCTGCTGGCGCGCTGGGTGTTGCCCAAGCGCGGCGGCGATGCCGGCGACGACGAATACATGCGGCTGGACCGCTACCGCACCGAGCTGCTGATCGTGGAGGGCTCGCGCTGGAGCACGCGCCCCCTGGCGGAACTGAACAAGGCGCTGGGCGACAAGTTCCGCCTGCTGGGCTGGCTGCGCGACGGCAAGCGCCGGCGCGACCTGGGCGACACCAGCCCGCTGCTCAGCGGTGATGTGCTGCTGGTGGAAGCGTCGGCCGATGCGCTGGCATCCCTGCACGACGACGAGGGCCTGGACCTCAATGCCATCGCCCGCTTCGGCGACACCGTCACCGGTGACGGCGACCCGCAGCTGGTGCAGGCCGTGGTGGCGCCGGGCTCGGAGTTCATCGGGCACTCGGTACGTGAACTGGATTTCTCGCGGCGGTTCTCGGCGGTCATCGCCGGGCTGTGGCGGCGCGACGGGGCGATTGCGTCGCGGCTGGCCGATGCGCGCCTGCGCGAGGGCGACCTGCTGGTGCTGTGGGGCAAGCCGGCGCGGTTCGCGGAGCTGGCCGCGCACCACGGCTTCCTGATGCTGGTGCCGTTCGCGGGCGAGGCCAAGCGCCGGGTGCGTGCGCCGCTGGCGCTGACGATCCTCGGCCTGACGATCCTCGCGGCCGCCACCGAATGGCTGCCCGCGCCGCTGGCGTTCCTGCTGGGCGCGGTGGCGATGGTGGCGCTGCGCTGCGTGGACATCGACCAGGCCTACCGCGAGATCGACGTGCGCATCTTCGTGATGATCGCCGGCGTCATCCCGCTGGGCATCGCCATGGAGCAGACCGGCACCGCGCAGCTGTTCGCGGGCGGTCTGCTTCACCTGGTGTCGGATTGGCCGGCGCTGGCGGTGCTGCTGGTGATGTTCACCGTCGCCGGCCTGCTGACCCAGATCCTGTCGGACGCGGCGACCACGGTGCTGCTCGGGCCGGTCGCCGTCGCGGTCGCGCAAGCTTTGGGCCACCCGCCGACCCCGTTCGTGGTGTGCACGGCCCTGGGCGCAGTGGTGTCGTTCCTGACCCCGATCGGGCACCACGGCAACCTGCTGATCCTCGGACCGGGGCAATACCGCTTTGCCGACTTCCTGCGCATCGGATTGCCGCTGACGGCGCTGATGGCGTTCGTCAGTGCGTGGATGGCGCGCTGGCTGTGGCTGGGCGGGCCGTTGTTCTAGCGGCGGGGAATGGGGAGTGGGGAATCGTTAGAGAGACGGGAAGACAGGCAGGGACCTTTCCCCACTCCCTGCGTCAGAACAGCACGCCCTGTGGCGACGGCTTCCGCGGCGCGATGAAACGGCTGCAGTCCAGTGGCGGTAAGCGCCCGTATCCCAGTCGCCGATGCGCCTTGGCAAAGCGCTGCGAAATGAGATCGGCGAACGGGCCTTCGCCGC
>MIDV01000095.1:29246-34975 GCA_001830245.1 Lysobacterales bacterium RIFOXYA1_FULL_69_10
CCAGGCTCATGACGTGCGCGGCGCGCTCGGGGTAGTGCAGCTCGAGCCATTCGCGCCACACCTGCTTGAGTTCGTGCGGCAGGCGGAGCAGCACGTAGCCCGCCGCGCGGGCACCGGCATCGTGCGCTGACTCCAGAACGTGCTCGAGTTCGCTGTCGGTGATCATCGGCACCACCGGCGCAACCATCACGCCGACGGGGACCCCTGCGTCGTGCAGGGCGCGCATCGCCTTGAGCTTGCGATGCGGCGCGGTGGCGCGCGGTTCCATGCGCGAGGCCAGCCGGTTGTCGAGCGTGGTCACGGAGAAATACACGGTCACCAGCCGGTCGCGCGCCAGATCCGACAGCACGTCGAGGTCGCGTTCGATCAGCGCGCTCTTGGTGACGAAGCTCACCGGGTGGCGGCACTCGGCCAACACCTCCAGCACCTGCCGCGTCACCCGGTAGCGGCGCTCGATCGGCTGGTAGGCATCGGTGTTGATGCCCAGTGCGATCGGCGCAGGCCGGTAACCGGGCTTGGACAGTTCGTGCCGCAGGCGCTCGGCGGCGTTGGTCTTGGCGAACAGGCGCGTTTCGAAGTCCAGCCCCGGCGAGAGGTCGAGGTAGCTGTGCGAGGGGCGCGCGAAGCAGTACACGCAGCCGTGCTCGCACCCCCGGTACGGATTGACCGACTGGCTGAAGCCGATGTCGGGCGAGTCGTTGCGGCTGATGACGGTGCGCGCCTGTTCCTCGCTTACGTGGGTGGCGGGATTGGGCGTGTCGGCCAGGTCCTCGTAGACCGAACCCCACCCATCGTCACTGCCGACCGCTTCGGTGACGGCGAAACGCCCGGCCACGCGCGAGGCGGCACCGCGGCCCTTGACCGGGGCGGTGGGCTTGCGGGCGTCGTCGATGGGGACGTCAGGCACTGGGCGTCAGGTACACGGCATGGGGCACGGTCTTCAACCGGCATAGGCTACGCTCGCCCGGTCGCAACGCCTGCGACGGCACTGAACGGTTCGCGGGGACTCCATGTTCGACTGGTTGCACGGCCTCTGGCAGGCGTTCGTCTCGATTCCCCACTTGGGCCTGTACCTGACACTCGGCTGGGTGGCCTACTTCATCGGGCTGGGCGGTTGGATCGTGCTGCAGAAGCGCGAGCCGGTGGCCACCATCAGCTGGCTGATCAGCCTGGCGGCGCTGCCGTACCTGGGCTTCCTGATCTATTACGTCTTCGGGCCGCAACGCATCCGGCGGCAGCGGCTGCGGCGTGGGCGCGCGCGTGCCGCATTGCCGCCACCGCCCGAGGGCCTCAACCCCAGCGCCGAAGCGGTCGAGCTGGCGCGGGTGGTGCAGGCCACGACCCGGTTGCCCCCCACCACCGCCAGCCGCGTCGACCTGCTGATCGACGGCGGCGGCAAGTACCCGGCCCTGCTAGAGGCGGTCGCACGGGCCCGGCACCGCGTGCACCTGGAGTACTACATCTACGAACCCGACGCGACCGGCACCGCGCTGCGCGACGCGTTGATCGAGCGGGCTAAGGCGGGGGTCGAGGTGCGGCTGCTGCTCGACGCCATCGGTGCTGGCAAGGTCAATCGGCGTTTCCTGCAGCCCTTGCTCGACGCCGGCGGCGAGGTCGCGTGGTTCCACCCGATGCGCCTGCGCTGGTTCTGGAAGCGCCCGTGGCTCAACCTGCGCAGCCATCGCAAGATCGTCGTGATCGATGACGCGATTGGCTTTACCGGCGGCATGAACGTCACCGACGAGCAGGACGAGCGGCTGCGGAGCGACGCCTACCGCGACCTGCATCTGCGACTTGAAGGCGACGTCGTCCGGGCGTTGCAGCTGGTCTTCATCGAGGACTGGACCTACGCCACGAACCAGCCGCCGCTGGCGATGCCGGAAGGGCCATCCACCCCCGGTTCGATCGCGACGCAGGTGGTCGTGTCCGGGCCGGACTCGTCGTGGGAGGCGATCCATCGTGCGCACGTCAGCGCGATCCATGCCGCGCGCCGTCGAGCCTGGCTGGTCACGCCGTACTTCGTGCCCGGGGAGGCCGCGCGCATGGCCCTCACCTCCGCGGCCCTGGGCGGGCTGGACGTGCGGTTGCTGGTGCCCAAGCTCAGCGACAGCCGGTTGGTGACGTTTGCAGCGCGCTCGTACTTCGACGAGCTGCTCGCCGCCGGCGTGAAGATCTACGAATACGGGCCGCGGCTGCTGCACACGAAGGCGCTGCTGTGCGACGACGAGTTCGCGATCATCGGCAGTGCGAACTTCGACCACCGCAGCTTCCGGCTCAACTTCGAAGTCTCGGTGATGTTCGCCGACAAGGCGCTCGCGTCGCGCCTGGAGACGCTGATCGAACACGAGTGCAATGACTGCGTCCCGGTAAAGGACGACCGCGACCGTCCGCTGTGGCGCGCGCGGCTGCCCGAAGCCTTGGCCCGCCTTGTGTCGCCCCTTCTGTAGCGCGCGTCGCCGGAGGGCTTGAGGCACTCAAGCGGCCCGCTACACTGGCGCGGTCCTTCCCCGCGGAGTCCGGCCATGTGGCCCTGGTTGTTCCTGTTGCTGGGCGTGGCCGCCTTGGTCGCCGCCTTCAAGACCACCTCGGTAGGCGTGCTGGTGCTGTGCCTGGTCGCCGCACTGGTGCTGCTGTCGGCGTGGATCGTGGGCTGGCTGTCACAGCGCGTGGGCAGCCGGACCCGCGACGAGTCCCAGCTGGTCGATCCCGTCGAGCTGCACCGGCTCCGGGAGCAGGCACAGGCGCGTCGCGAACAGGCGGCGCGGCCTGACGGCCAGCCGTGAGATGCATTCCTGCCCGGCCCTGCCGGTGACGTCGCGATGACCCGGCTGAGCGTCAACGTCAACAAGGTCGCCGTGCTTCGCAACTCGCGTGGCGGACGGGATCCGGACGTGGTCGAGGCGGCAATCGCCTGCCTGGATGCCGGCGCGCACGGCATCACCGTGCACCCGCGCCCCGACGCCCGCCACATCCGCACCGACGACGTGATGGCCTTGGCCGCGCTGACGCGGGAGCGCAGCGTGGAGTTCAACCTCGAAGGCAATCCGTTCGCGCCCCCGCGCCCCGGCTATCCGGGTTTCCTCGCGTTGTGCGAGGCCACGCGACCCGAGCAGGCGACGCTGGTCCCGGATGCCGATGCGCAGTTGACGTCCGACCACGGGTTCGACTTCCAGCGCGACGCCGACCGGCTGCGGCCTCTCGTCGCCTCGCTGCAGGCGCTGGGGTGCAGGGTGAGCCTGTTCGCCGATGCCCCGGAGGATCCAATATTGGCCAAGGCACAGGCCCAAGCCGCCGCATCGACAGGCGCTCAGCGCATCGAGCTCTACACCGGTCCCTACGCCGAAGCCGCGTCGCAGGGGGGAGCCGCGTTGATTCGTGGACTCGAACGGTTCTCCCGGATGGCGGCGGCCGCGGCCGGGGCGGGCCTCGACCTCAACGCCGGGCACGACCTCAGCCAGCACAACCTCGGTCCGTTCCTGGCTGCCGTGCCGGGCGTGCTCGAGGTCTCCATCGGCCATGCGCTGATCGGGGAAGCGCTGCATGCCGGCCTGCCCGCCACGGTGCGTGCCTACCTCGCCGTGATCGACCGTGCGTCGCGGGGCGGCTCGATATCCGCAGCCTGACGAACGGTTCGGCGCGGAGCGGCCCACTCACCTTTCCGCGAGCAAAAAAAACGCCGCCCGAAGGCGGCGTTGAAAATTGAAGCGGTAAGCGTCGTTTCGATCAGTTCTGCACGAAACCGATCTTCTCCATCTGTGCATTCTTGGCGTGCGCCAATACACGTGCCAGCGTGCCGTAATCCGCATCGGCGTTGGTGTCGATCTCCAGCGTGGGCTGGTTGGTCGGATCGGCCTGGACTGCCTCACGCATCAGCGTGGGCAGCACGGACAGCGGCTGCGGGCTGTCGTTCCAGAACACCTGGCCACCGGCATCGATCCGCAGCCGGATCGGCGGCGGCGGCTCGGCCCGGACGGGCGGCGGGTTGAGCGTCGGCTGCGGCAGCGTGACGTCGATCGGGTAGGTCTGGATCGGCGCGGTCACCATGAAGATGATCAGCAACACCAGCATCACGTCCACGAGGGGCGTGACGTTGATGTCGGCCATTGCGCCGCCGCTGGAGTCGGTAGTGAAAGCCATCTCTGAATCTCCGGGCGGTTACGGTCGCTGCGGGGTGGCGACGAAGCCGACCTTTCGCATGCCCTGGGACTGGGCGGTCTGCACCACTTCCTGGACGATGCGGTACTTGGTCGTCTGGTCACCACGTACGTTGATCTGCGGCTGCGGCGTCTTCTGGGCTTCCACCGAGAGGCGGCTTTCCAGGAGGGCCTTGGAGATCGGTTCGTCGTTCCAGAACAACGAACCGTCCTGCAGCACCGCCAGCGTGATCGGGGTGACTTCCGTCTTGCTTTCCCGATTGTCCAGGTCGGCCTCCGGCAGCTCCACCTTGATCTTGTGGGTCATCAGCGGCGCCGTGATCATGAAGATGATCAGCAGCACCAGCATCACGTCCACGAGGGGCGTGACGTTGATCGAGGCCATGGGCCCGCCGCTGTCATTTCCGGAACTGAAAGCCATGTCTGAACTCCAACGAGGCGTGGTTGACTACGCGGCCGATCAGCGCTTGACCGGGACTTCGCCGACGCGTGCGCCGGTGGCGAAGAAGTCGTGCAGGTCGTGCGCGAAGGTGTCGAACTTGTTGTAGGTGTTGCGGTTGATGCGCACGAAGAAGTTGTACGCCAGCACCGCGGGGATTGCGACGAACAGACCGATCGCAGTCATGATCAGCGCCTCACCGACCGGGCCCGCCACCGCCTGCATCGAGGCATCGCCGGACATGCCGATGCGGATCAGGGCGTGGTAGATGCCCCACACCGTACCCAGCAGACCGACGAACGGCGCGGTCGCACCGACCGAGGCCAGCAGGGTCATGCCGCTTTCCAGACGCGCGCTCTCGCGGGTCACGGCCTGGCGCAGGGCGCGGTCCACGAACTCCGAACGGTTCAGCGACTCGACCAGGCGCGAACCTTCATGACGCTGGTGGTGCGACGCGGCCTGGGCGGCATCGAGGGCGATCTTGGAGAACGGCTCGCTGCGCGGCTGCTCTTCCATGTAGCGGATGGCGTCCTGCGCGTTCGGGGTTTCCCAGAACGTGCTGATCACGCGGTCGGAGGTGCGACGCAGGCGCATGTTGCGCACGACGTTGAAGATCATCCAGTACACCGACATGGCCGACATGACCACGAGGGTGATGAACACGATCCAGGCCACCAGATCGAAGTTCTGGATCATGTGGCCGAAGCTCATCTGCTGGAGGGCTTCGGCGTTGTTGGCCCCTGCGGCGGCGGCGTTGGTGGTTTCCTGAAGCATGACGCTTACCTTTAATTAGATATGTCGTGGATAGGAGGAGCTGTTGCGGGTTGCGTGAACTGTTCCGTGCGCCCGATCAGCGCGGCGGAACGAAATCGACCGGGACGCGCACGCGGCTGGCCACGGCAACGCCGTCGCGAACCTCGGGATTGAAGCGCCACTTGCGGGCCGCGTCCATGGCAGCACGATCCAGGTTTCGGTTGCGGCTGGACTTCTCGACCGACACGTCGAGCACGTTGCCCTCGGCGTCGATGCTGATGACCAGCACCACGGTGCCGCCAACGCCCTGGCGGGCCTCGGTGGGCGGGTAGCGCGGCGGGTTCAAAGCGCGCGAGGACGCATCGACGCTGGACCCGATCGAC
>MIDV01000096.1:0-4422 GCA_001830245.1 Lysobacterales bacterium RIFOXYA1_FULL_69_10
CAACCGGGGCCGGTGCGACCGGGGCCATGGGCTCCGGACCCAGCGGGACAACGATGCCGACGGATGCAAGCACGTCGCCGAAGTAGTCGGGGCCGTCGTTACGCTCCGGCGGCGGATCATCCAGACGCAGTGCCGACTCGGAGTCGTCGATGGCGTTGTTGACGCGGTAGGCGAGCTCGGTGCGGATCTTCACGCGACCCACGTCACCCTGGAGGCCTGCACCCAACTTCGCGGACACGCCACCGACGTCTTCCTCATACGGGGAGTTCGGGTTCGGGAAGTTGTCGTGCTCGATCTCTTCGCGCTGGTAGCCCAGGCCCATCAACAGGTACGGGTTCCAGTTGCGGCCTTCGGCAATGAAGTGACGACGCGCATCGAAGGAGATGCCGTACTGCGAGAAGTTCAGATCCTGGTTCGACTCGCGATTCGGGTTCTGATAGTTAAGCTCACCGTCGACCGACCAGTACGGGTTGATGAACTTGCCCAGGCCCAGCGTGACAAACGGGGCGTTGTTGGTATCCCGGTCGGTGTCCTGCAGGTTGAAACCGGTCGAACCGGTGATGTACCACCGATCGTCGAATTCCTGGGCGTTAGCGGCGCCCGCCAGACTCAGACCACCCAACAAGGCGGCGCAGAGGAGTTTCTTATTCATGTAGTGCTCCTTGGGATCGAAAAAGGGGAAACCGCGTCTGCGAGGTTCCTACCGTCAGGACGGTCGCCGGTGCGACGCCATCGCGGCGCAGGTTAGGTTTGGCCCTGTGAAAGCCGCGTTAACTTACGTCTAACAACCGGCGAAGTTCCGCGCCAATGCTGTACTGCGTCAAGTCCTGTTCAGTTTAGAGCCTCCCTCGGGCTATCCCTCGGTCCGTAAATCAGTGCCAAGCCTTTTGGACAGGCGCGCAGCTGGAAGTGTTCGACGAGGTTGAAGCAAGCGCCTTGGGCGCGTGACCGTTGAATCCGTGGATCGCTCCCTGCATTGTTCGAGATCCATACGCCAGCGTACCCACGAATGACGACGACGGCCGGGCTCTATCCGCACCTTCTCAAGCCGCTCGACCTCGGCTTCTGCACGCTTTCCAACCGGGTCCTCATGGGGTCGATGCACACCGGCCTTGAAGACCGGGCTGCCGACTTCCCCAAGCTGGCCGCCTATTTCGCCGAGCGTGCGGCCGGCGGCGTTGGTCTGATCGTCACCGGAGGCTTCTCGCCGAACATCACCGGCTGGCTGAAACCCTTCGGTGGCAAGCTCGGGTGGCCATGGGAGGCCCGCAAGCATCGCCAGGTCACTGCTGCAGTGCATGCGCACGGAAGCAGGATCTGCCTGCAATTGCTCCATGCCGGACGCTACGGCTACCACCCGTTGCAGGTGGCCCCGAGCCGGCTGAAGTCGCCGATCAATCCGTTCACTCCGCGCGCGTTGAGTGCGCGCGGAGTGGAGCGCCAGATCGACGCATTCGCCACCAGCGCACGGCTGGCGCGCGATGCCGGTTACGACGGCGTTGAAGTGATGGGCTCGGAAGGCTACCTGCTCAACCAGTTCACCGTGCCCCGCACCAATCGGCGCACCGATGCGTGGGGCGGCGATGCGCAACGACGCATGCGCTTTGCGGTGGAGATCGTCCGCCGGATCCGGGAGAGCTGTGGCCCGGACTTCATCGTCATCTACCGCCTGTCGATGATCGACCTCGTTGACGAGGGCGGCGCTTGGGACGAGGTCGTGGCGCAGGCACGGGCCGTGGAGGCCGCGGGCGCGACGCTGATCAACACCGGCATCGGCTGGCACGAGGCGCGCGTCCCGACCATCGCCACGTCCGTGCCGCGCGCGGCGTTCACCGCCATCACCGCGCGGCTCAAGCCGGAGGTCGGCGTGCCGCTGATCGCTACCAACCGCATCAACATGCCGGATGTCGCCGAGCGCATCCTCGCGTCCGGGCAGGCCGACATGGTCTCCATGGCACGGCCGCTGCTGGCCGACCCGGAGTGGGTGAACAAGGCGCGGCAGGGGCGCGCGGACGACATCAACACCTGCATCGCCTGCAACCAGGCTTGCCTCGACCACGTGTTCGAGAACAAGCGCGCCAGCTGCTTGGTGAACCCGCGTGCATGCGCGGAGACCGAACTCAACTACACACCGGCAAACACCCCCAAGCGCGTTGCGGTGGTCGGCGCCGGCCCTGCCGGACTGGCGTGTGCCACCGTCTGTGCCGAGCGGGGACACGCCGTGACCCTTTTTGATCGTGCCGGAGAGATCGGGGGCCAGTTCAACCTGGCCAAGCGCATCCCGGGGAAGGAAGAGTTCCACGAGACGCTGCGTTACTTCTCCCGCCGGATCGAGCAGACGGGCATCGAGTTGCGCCTGCAGACCGACGTTGACGCATCGCAGTTGGACGGGTTCGACGAGGTGGTGCTGGCGACCGGTATCGCGCCGCGCGCCATCGACATCCCCGGTTCGGACCACCCGAAAGTCGTGAGCTACGTGGATGTGATCACGGGCCGGGTCGTGCCGGGCGCATCGGTGGCGATCATCGGCGCAGGCGGCATCGGTTTCGACGTCGCCGAGTTCCTCGTGCACGACGCCGCGCACCCACCGACTTCGCTCGACGCGGCCCGCTGGCGCGATGAGTGGGGCGTCGACCTTGACTACCAGCAGCAGCGCGGTGGTTTGTCCCAGCCGAATCCGACTCCGCCGGCCCGCCGCGTGTGGCTGCTGCAGCGCAGTGCGGGAAAGCCGGGAGCGAGGCTGGGCAAGACCACCGGTTGGATCCACCGCGCCACGCTCAAGGCCAAGGGCGTCCGGATGCTGGGTGGCATTCAATACGTGCGTATCGACGATGCCGGCCTGCATGTCACCGTCGACGGCAATGCGGAGATGTTGCCGGTCGACCATGTGGTCGTCTGCGCAGGCCAGGAACCATTCCGGCCCCTTGCCGACGCGCTGGCAGCGCGTGGACGCGCCTGCCACGTGATCGGCGGCGCGGACGTGGCGGCGGAGCTGGACGCCAAGCGGGCGATCGACCAGGGGAGCCGGCTCGCGGCTGCGCTGTAGGGCGCCATATCCGCGCACGCGGCCGCGATGGCCGCGATAGCCCTGATACACCGGGATGCGTCTACACGGACAGCTGATCGCCCCGCTACTGGGCCTATCAAGCAGATCGCTGGAATAAAAACTCCAAAACAATCCACAACTTAGGCCAGCTGTTCACCTGGCGTTTATGTCGCGGCCTGTACCGTGCGCCAACTTTTTCAGCCACCCATGCAGGTGGCACCCTCGCCGCCCACGCCGTCGCGTGGTCAACGGCCCGGGGCAATGCGAGCCGCACGCGACCTCCCGTCGCATCCGCCAGGAGGCGGCCGCCGCCCTCCCCAGTACGCCATGCCGGTCCTCACCGAAGTCACCGTTTCCCATCCACAGGGAGCGGACGCTGAAGTGCGGCCGGCGCAACGGAGCAAGGAGTTCGACATGAAACTGGCCTGGATCCTGTGGTTGGCCTCCGTCCTGCCGCCACAAACTGCCGATTCACTGTGCCTGAGCACCACGTTGTACCTGGAAGCGCGCGACCAGTCCGTCCGCGGCCAGCAGGCCGTCGCCGAGGTGGCCCTGCGCCGTCGCGACAGCGGGCTTTGGGGCGACTCGGTCTGCGAGGTCGTCACCGCCCGCAAGCAGTTTGCGCCGACGATCGTCTCCCCCAACACGCGCCTCACCAACACCGAGGCATGGGGGGAGGCTGTCACCGTTGCACTCGAAGCCGAGCGCAACTGGGCGCTGCCGGACGGCGAACGCCAGGAAATCGTGCCCGGTGCCAGCCACTTCCTCGCGCATGCCATCGCATCGCCAAGCTGGCGCAATGCGTACCAGGTCGCGAGGATCGGCGACCATACCTTCCTCAAGGTCCAGGCACTCAAGCCTCGGCAGTCCTGATTCGCACAGGCATGAAAAAAGCCGCGCAGTTGCGCGGCTTTTTTCATGTCGACTGCGCAACCCTCAGCGCTTTTCGATGTCCACGTACGCGCGGTCGTCCGGACCGGTGTAGTTGGCACTGGGCCGGATGATCTTGCCGTCCTCGCGCTGTTCGATCACGTGCGCGCTCCACCCGGTAGTCCGTGCGATCACGAACAACGGCGTGAACATCGGAGTCGGAATTCCCATCATGTGGTAGGCCGATGCCGAGTACCAATCGAGGTTGGGGAACATCTTCTTCGTGTCCATCATCAGGTTCTCGATGCGCTCGGACACGTCGAACAGCACCTGGTTGCCGCCATCGCTGCACAGCTTGCGGCTGATTTCCTTGATGATCGGGTTGCGCGGGTCGCCGATCGTGTACACCGGGTGGCCGAAGCCGATGATGATTTCCTTGCGCTCCATGCGCGCGCGGATATCGGACTCGGCCTCGTCCGCCGAGGCGTAGCGGCTGATGATGTCCA
>MIDV01000096.1:4433-23383 GCA_001830245.1 Lysobacterales bacterium RIFOXYA1_FULL_69_10
TTGGCGCCGCCGTGCTTGGGCCCGCGCAATGCACCGATCGCACCGGTGATGCACGAATGCAGGTCGCTGCCGGTACCGGCGATCACGCGTGCGGTGAAGGTCGACGCATTGAACTCGTGCTCGGCGTACAGCACCAGCGACTTGTCGAGGGACTCGGCGTGCAGCGCGCTCGGCGGCTCGCCGTGCAGCAGATGCAGGAAGTGCCCGGCCACAGACTCGTCGTCGGTCTCCACATCGATGCGACGACCGTTGCGGGTGAAGTGCCACCAGTACAGCAACATGGAACCGAAGCTGGCGACCAGCTTGTCGGCGATGTCGCGCGCCTCCGGCGCCGGATGTCCGTCACGCTCGGGCAGTACCGTACCCAGCACCGAACAACCGGTACGCAGCACATCCATTGGATGCGCGTTGGCCGGCACCAGCTCCAGCGCGTCGGTCACGATCGCCGGCAACCCGCGCATGCGCTTGAGCTTCGTGCGGTAGGCCTTGAGCTGCGACGTCGTGGGCAGCGCGCCATGCACCAGCAGGTGCGCGACCTCCTCGAACGTCGACTTCGTCGCGAGGTCCTTGATGTCGTACCCGCGGTAATGCAGGTCGTTGCCGCTGCGGCCGACAGTGCACAGCGCGGTGTTGCCCGCCGCCGTGCCCGACAGGGCGACCGACTTCTTGGGCTTGGGCAGGGTGCTGGTCTCGCTCATGTTCAATCCTCTCGTTGTTCCGGAGCGCGCACGATCGCGTCCACGCCCCGGCCGGTCATTCGGGCTTGCCCGACGCGAACAGGGCGTCGAGCTTGTCCTCGTAGGCGTGGTAGCCGAGGTAGTCGTACAGCTCGGCGCGCGTCTGCAGGGTGTCGATGATGTGCTTCTGCGTGCCGTCGCGGCGCACCGTCTCGTAGAAATGCAGGGCGGCCTTGTTCATGGCGCGATACGCACCGCAGCAGTAGAGCGCGATATCCACCCCCGCCTCACGCAGCTCGTCGACGGTATAGAACGGCGTGCTGCCGAACTCGGTGAGGTTGGCCAGAATCGGAACCTTTACCGCCTGCTTGAAGCGGCGGTAGTCGTCCAGCGACCCCATCGCTTCCGGGAAGATCATGTCGGCGCCGGCTTCAACGTACGCGACGGCGCGTTCAATCGCCGCATCCACGCCCTCCACCGCCGCGGCGTCGGTCCGCGCCATGACCACGAAGCCGTCGTCGGTGCGGGCATCGACCGCCGCCTTCACCCGGTCGACCATCTCGCCCTTGGACACGACTTCCTTGCCCGGCCGGTGGCCGCAGCGCTTCTGGCCCACCTGGTCTTCCATGTGCACGGCAGCGACGCCGACGCGCTCGAAGGAGCGGATCGTGCGCCCGATGTTGAAGGCACCGCCCCAGCCGGTGTCGATATCGACCAGCAGCGGCATGCCCGTGGCATCCACGATGCGACGCGCGTCGGTGAGCACGTCTTCCATGGTGCTGATGCCCAGGTCGGGCATCCCCAGCGAATTGGCGGCCACGCCGCCGCCCGACAGGTACAGCGCCTTGTAGCCCACGCGCTTCGCCATCAGGCCGGCATAGGCGGTGATGGCGCCCATGACCTGCAGCGGGGACTCTTCTTTAATGGCGGCGCGGAAACGCGCCCCTGCGGAAACTTGCGACATTCGATACCCCGTAGGATGGGTTGAGCGGAGCGATACCCATCAATCCGAAGGTCGCGACGGTGGGTATCGCTTCGCTTAACCCACCCTACGATGCCGAAAATCCGGGATCGGTCGTTACCGCTTACAGCAGGTGCGCGACGCCCGCGCGCTCTTCTTCAAGCTCAGCCAGCGTCTTGTCCATGGCCGCGCGGCTGAATTCGTCGACCGGGAGGTCGGTGACGCGGGTGTACTCACCGTTGGCGCACGTCACCGGAACGCCGTAGATCACGCCTTCCGGAATGCCGTAGCTGCCGTCGGACGGCACGCCCATGGTGGCCCACTTGCCGTCGGTGCCCAGCACCCAGTCGCGGATGTGGTCGATGGCGGCATTGGCCGCCGACGCGGCCGACGACAGGCCGCGCGCCTCGATGATCGCCGCGCCGCGCTTGCCCACCTTTGGGATGAACTCGTTGGCGTTCCAGTCGGCGTCGTTGATCCTGTCCTTCAGCGACTGGCCGTTGACCGTGGCGAAGCGGTAGTCCGGGTACATGGTCGGGCTGTGATTGCCCCACACGACGAGCTTCTCGATGTCAGCCACGGCGACGCCCGCCTTGTTGGCCAGCTGGCTCAGCGCGCGGTTGTGGTCCAGGCGCAGCATCGCGGTGAAGTTCTTCGCCGGCAGGTCCGGGGCGGACTTCATGGCGATATAGGCGTTGGTGTTGGCCGGGTTGCCGACCACCAGCACCTTGACGTCGCGGCTGGCGACCTTGTTCAGCGCGGCGCCCTGCGCGGTGAAGATCTTGGCGTTCTCCAGCAGCAGGTCCTTGCGCTCCATGCCCGGGCCGCGCGGACGCGCGCCGACCAGCAGGGCGATATCGGCGTCCTTGAACGCGACTTCGGCGTCGTCGGTGCCGACCATGCCGGCCAGCAGCGGGAACGCGCAGTCCTCCAGCTCCATCATCACGCCCTTGAGCGCGGCCTGGGCCTTCTCCATCGGCAGCTCGAGCATCTGCAGGATGACCGGCTGGTCCTTGCCCAGCATCTCGCCGGAGGCGATGCGGAACAGCAGGGAGTAGCCGATCTGGCCGGCAGCACCGGTGACGGCAACGCGGACGGGAGTCTTCATGGGGAAATCCTTCGCGGAGATGTGGATGGAGGGCGCGCGCGTCAGTAGACGCGGTAGCCGAGGGGTTGGAGGTGCTCGTCGAGCGCAGCGGTGTCGTAGCCGCGCACGACGTCCTGGCCGATCACGGTGACCGGCACGCCGCGCGCGCCCAGCGCCTTCATCGCGCGGTCGCCTTCGGGCGTTTCGATGTCGAGGACGCGGTAACGCACGTTGGCCAGCTCGAAATCCTTGCGTTGCTTGCGGCAGTAGCCGCACCAGTCGGCGGCCAGCATCACGATGCGCGACTCGCCCGTGTCATGGCGCGGGTCGCCAGGCTGCAGCTCGGGCGCGGTCGGCTCGCGGAAATGCAGGTAGCCGCCGACCAGGGCAGCAAGCACCAGCAGCCAGAGCATTCGCACGCCGCCGCCCTGCCCTTACGACAATTCGCCGAAGAACTCCCGGATGCGCTGCATGCCGGGCTCCAGTTGCGGCGTCGGGCAGGTGTAGCTGATGCGCATCGCACGCGGCTCGCCGAACGCCGAACCCGGCACGCACGCCACGCCCTTGGCTTCAAGCAGCACACTGCAGAAGTCGACGTCGTTGGCGATGGCCTTGCCGGTCGGGCCGTGGGTCTTGCCGAAGGCGCAGCTGACGTCCGGGAAGACGTAGAACGCCCCCTGCGGCCGCGGGCAGACCACGCCGGGAATCGCATTCATCACGTCCATCACCTGGTCGCGCTTGGCTTGGAACTCGGCGCACTTGGCCTCGGGCACGTCCTGCGGGCCCGACAGTGCGGCCACGGCGGCGGCGCTGACGATCTCCGGCAGGTTGGTGATGTGGTTGGAGTTCATCGTCACCACGGCCTGGGCGACGACCTCCGGCCCGGCCATGAAGCCCACGCGCCAGCCCGGCATGCCGTAGGTCTTGGACAGCGAATCGACGAAGATCACCCGGTCGCGCAGCTCGGGGCGCGCGTGCACGAAGTTGTGGTAGCCCACGCCGTCGAACACCATCCGGTTGTAGATGTCGTCGGTGATCACCCACGTATCGGGGTACTTGGCGATGACGTCCGCCAGCGCGCCGATCTCGTCCTTGGTGTAGACCATGCCGGTCGGGTTGGACGGGTTGTTGAAGAGGAACAGGCGCGGCTTCTTCGCCAGCGCGGCATCCAGTTGCGCGGGCGTGAGCTTGTAGTCCTGCTCCGGCGGGCAGGGCAGCAGCTCGACCTTCGCGTTGACGATCTCGGCGATGTCCAGGTAGCTGGTCCAGTACGGCGTCGGGAAGGCGATCGTGTCGCCCTCGTCCAGCAGCGCCTCGGCCAGGTTGTAGAGCACGTGCTTCGCGCCCACGCCGGTGGCGAGGTTGACCCGGCCGTAGCCGGTCATGCCGATCTTGTTGATGTGCTCGAGGAACGCATCGAGCATCGCGTCGCTGCCGCGGTTGCTGCCGTACTGGCCCGAGTCGTGCGCCAGCGCCTGGCGGGCGGCCTCGTAGACGTGCTCGCCGGGCAGGAAGTTGGGGACGCCGATCGAGAAGCTGATGATGTCGCGGCCTTCGGACTTCAGGCGCTTGGCCTTCTCGGCAATCTGCATGATCGCGCTGGGCTTGGCGCGACCGATGCGCCGGGCGAGCTGGGGCATCGTGGTGACCTCGTGGGGAGTTCGACGGGACGGCCGCGACCGCGGCCATCAGCCGGAAAATAGTACCACGTGAAACCATTTCGGCCGGGCGGGGCCGGGCCCGGAAACGACGACGCCCGCGCGATGGCGGGCGTCGTAGCGGGCGGTCCGGGTGTACCCGGACGCCGGGTTTACGGACGTGCGTTGGCGTCCAGCGTCGTGTTCCACTCGGCCACGCGGTCGGCCTTGGCGGCCAGCGCGGCGTCGACATCACCCTCGAGCTTCACCTTGTTGATGATGTCGCCCTGCTTGATGGCATCCACCACTTCCTGGCCCTCGATCACCTTACCGAAGACGGTGTGCTTGCCGTCCAGCCACGGGCACGCCACGTGGGTGATGAAGAACTGGCTGCCGTTCGTGCCCGGGCCGGCGTTGGCCATCGACAGCACGCCCCGCTCGTGGCCCAGGCCGTTCTTGGTTTCGTCCTCGAAGCGGTAGCCCGGGCCGCCGGTGCCACTGCCCTGCGGGCAGCCGCCCTGCACCATGAAGTCGTTGATCACGCGGTGGAAGTTCAGCCCGTCGTAGAAGCCGCGCTTGGCGAGGTTGGCGAAGTTGGCGACCGTCAGCGGCGCCTTCTCGGGCTCCAGCTGGATGCGAATCGGGCCGCGGTCGGTTTCGAAAGTGGCGATAAGGCTCATGCGGGGCTCCTGGTGGGGGGTTGGACACGGACGCCTGCGGCGGCGTGAACAGGGGGCGCCAAGAATACCCCAGCCTCGCCCGCCCGCCCGTATTCAGGCTGGTTTGGCCGCTATAATGGCCGGCTTCCTCCCTGTCCCGAGCGTCGAACGGCGCCCTGTCCGCATGTCCGCATCCAACTCCGTCGAACGCCTGCGCAACATTGCCATCGTCGCCCACGTCGACCATGGCAAGACCACCCTCGTCGACCAGCTGCTCAAGCAGTCCGGCACCCTGGACGAGCGCGCCGTCGTGCCCGACCGGGTCATGGACAGCAACGACATCGAGAAGGAGCGTGGCATCACGATCCTCTCCAAGAACACCGCCATCCGCTGGACCGACCCGGACGGCGAGACCTGGCGCATCAACATCGTAGACACCCCGGGCCACGCCGACTTCGGTGGCGAGGTCGAGCGCGTGCTGTCCATGGTCGACTCGGTGCTGATCCTGGTCGACGCGATGGACGGCCCGATGCCGCAGACGCGCTTCGTGACGCAGAAGGCGTTCGCGATGGGCTTCAAGCCGATCGTGGTGGTTAACAAGGTCGACCGCCCGGGCGCGCGCGCCAGCTGGGTGCTGGACCAGACCTTCGACCTGTTCGACCGCCTCGGCGCGACCGACGATCAGCTCGACTTCACCACCGTCTACGCCTCCGGCCTCCAGGGCTATGCGGGCATGGACGAGAGCGTGCGCGACGGCGACATGACCCCACTGTTCCAGGCCATCTGCCAGCACGTGCCGGCGCCGCCGGTCGACCCGGACGGCCCGTTCCAGATGCGCGTCACCAGCCTGGACTACAACAGCTACGTCGGCATGATCGGCATCGGCCGCATCCAGCGCGGCAAGGTCAAGACCAACCAGCAGGTCACCGTGATCGACCGCGAGGGCAAGACCCGCAACGGCAAGGTGCTGCAGGTGCTGGGCTTCATGGGCCTTGAGCGCGTGGAAGTGCCCGAGGCCGGCGCCGGCGACATCATCGCCTTCTCCGGCGTGGACCCGCTGGGCATTTCCGACACGCTGTGCGACCCGTCCGCGGTCGAGCAGCTGCCGGTGCTGACGGTCGACGAGCCGACGATCTCGATGACGTTCCAGGTCAACGACTCGCCGTTCGCCGGTGTCAAGGACCGCAGCGGCGGCAAGTTCCTCACGAGCCGCCAGCTGCGCGACCGCCTCACCCGCGAAACCGCGCACAACGTCGCGCTGAAGGTCGAGGACACGTCCGACGCCGACAAGTTCAAGGTCTCCGGCCGCGGCGAGCTGCACCTGTCGATCCTGATCGAGAACATGCGCCGCGAGGGCTACGAGCTGGCCGTGTCGCGCCCCGAGGTGATCATCAAGGAGATCGACGGCGTGATGCAGGAGCCGTTCGAGCAGCTGGTGGTCGACATGGAAGAGCAGTTCCAGGGCGGCGTCATGGGCCGGCTGGGCGAGCGCAAGGCGCTGCTGCAGAACATGGAGCCCGACGGCAAGGGCCGCGTGCGCCTGGAGTTCATCATCCCGGCGCGTGGCCTGATCGGCTTCCAGACCGAGTTCCGCACCCTGACCGCCGGTACCGGCCTGCTGTTCCACGTCTTCGACCACTTCGGCCCGAAGATGGACGGCGAGATCGGACAGCGCCAGAACGGCGTGCTGATCTCCAATGGCACCGGCCCGTCGCCCGCCTACGCGCAGATCGCGATGCAGGAGCGCGGCCGCTTGTTCATCGAGCCGGGCGAGGAGATCTACGAGGGACAGATCGTCGGCATCAACAGCAAGGACAACGACCTCACCGTCAACGCCCTGCGCGGCAAGCAGCTCACCAACTTCCGAGCCTCCGGCACCGACAAGGACGAGGGCCTGATCCCGGCGATCAAGCTCTCGCTGGAGCAGGCGCTGGAGTTCATCGACGACGACGAGCTGGTCGAAGTCACGCCCAAGCAGATCCGCCTGCGCAAGAAGTTCCGCACCGAGAACGACCGCAAGCGGGCTTCGCGCGCTGCCTAATCCGCGCTCGGTTCGCAAAAGAGAAAGCCGCCCGATGGGCGGCTTTCTCTTTTGGAAATTGCGGTTCCCTGTAGGAGCGGCTTCAGCCGCGAAGAATCCACCCGGGCATTCGATCGCGGCTGAAGCCACTCCTACAACAGATCAGCTTGCGGCGAACTGCGCCTGCTTGCGCACGATCAGCATCGCCACCTCCAGCGCCTGCTCGTAGTTCAGGCGCGGATCGACGGTGGAGCGGTAGGCCCGCTCCAGGTCCGTCTCGGTCAGCTCGCGGGCACCGCCCAGGCACTCGGTGACGTCCTCGCCTGTCAGTTCCAGGTGCACGCCGCCCAGGCGTGTGCCGGCTGCGGCGTGCAGGTCGAATGCCTGCTCCAGTTCGCTGCCGATGTTGTTGAAGCGGCGCGTCTTGTAGCCGTTGGCGGTGGCCTCGGTGTTGCCGTGCATGGGGTCGCACACCCACAGCACGCAGCGCCCGTCGCGACGCACCGCGTCCAGCAGCGGCGGCAGCTTGTCGGCGATATGCGCGGCGCCCATCCGGTGGATGAAGCTCAGGCGGCCCGGTTCGTCCTCCGGATTGAGCAGGTCGATGATCCGCAGCAGCTGGTCCGGCGTCACCGACGGCCCGACCTTGAGCGCGATCGGGTTGCGGATACCGCGGAAGTACTCCGCGTGTGCGCCGTCGACCGCGGCGGTGCGCATGCCGATCCACGGGTAGTGCGTGCTGAGGTTGAACCAGCCCCAATGGCGCGGTACCTGCCGCGTCAGCGCCTCCTCGTACGGCAGCAGCAGGGCTTCGTGCGACGTGTAGAAGTCGACCCGGTTGAGGTTGTGCACCTCCTCGCCGGAAATCGTCTCCATGAAACGCACTGCGTCGCCGATGGCCTGCACCATGTGGCGGTACTCCTCCGCCAGGGGCGAATGGCCGACCCAGTTGAGGTTCCAGTACTCGGGGTGGTGCAGGTCGGCGAAACCGCCGTCAATGAGGGCACGGACGAAGTTCATCGTCATCGCCGAACGCGCGTGTGCCTTGATCATCCGACGCGGGTCGGGGCGCCGCGCCTCCGGCGTGAATGCCGGCGCGTTGACCATGTCGCCGCGGTAACTGGGCAGGGTCACGCCGTCCAGCGTCTCGGTGTCAGCCGACCGCGGCTTGGCGTACTGGCCGGCGAAACGGCCGACCCGGATCACCGGCTTGCGCAGCCCGTGCACCAGCACAAGGCTCATCTGCAGCAGCACCTTGAGCCGGTTGGAAATCAGTTCGGACGTGCAGGCGTCGAAGCTCTCGGCGCAGTCGCCGCCCTGCAACAGGAAACGCTTGCCCTCCTGCGCCTCGGCGAGCTGCTGCTTGAGCGCGAGGATCTCCCACGAGGTCACCAGCGGCGGCAGCAGCCGCAGCTCGTCCAGCACCCCGGCCAGCTCGGCTGCATCCGGGTATAGCGGCAACTGCAGGGCCGGCCGCGACCGCCACGACGCCGCCGTCCAGTCGGAGGGCAGGTGGACGGCGTGGATGCTGCGGTCGGGTGTGCTCATGGACGTGCGGTTCGTGTTGCGGTGCAGCGAATGATCATGGTCCCATCCGGCGCGGCCCGCAACAGCGAGCGGCGCTTGGCCGGCGATGCG
Source organism: Lysobacterales bacterium RIFOXYA1_FULL_69_10 (assembly GCA_001830245.1). Taxonomy (GTDB): domain Bacteria; phylum Pseudomonadota; class Gammaproteobacteria; order Xanthomonadales; family Xanthomonadaceae; genus Lysobacter_C. The sequence goes on from MIDV01000096.1 coordinate 13,113, forward strand.
ACCGGTTAACGCCGGAATGCCGCGAAGGCGGCCCAGCCGGTCAGCAGCACGAACCAGACCAGGCTCCATGCCGGCATCGACAGGCCGAGAAAGGTCCAGTCGACGGTGCCGCAGTCGCCCGACCCGGTCAGGACCTTGCGGATGACATTGGTGGTCGACATCGTCTCGCGCATGAATTCCAGCCCCGCGCCGCAGGAGGGAATGGCTGGTGGGTTCAACTGCAGCCAGACATGGCGGCCGGCGATGCCGATGCCCACAAGGCCCGCAATGACCGCCAGCGCCCCGTAGCCGCGGCGCCCGCCACGGCCCGCTGGCGCGTGAAGCGCGCCGATCAGGAACACCACGGCCAGCGCCGCGAATGCGATGCGCTGGAAGATGCATAGCGGACACGGCTCCAGCCCTTCGTGCAATTGCAGGTAGATCGCATAGGCCAGCAGACCGGCGCAGGCCAGAAACCCCAGAAGGAAATGGGTGCGGAAAGTGGAGCGGGCGGTGGAGGTATTCATGCGGCAAGCTTAAGGCGTGGAAGCGTCCGTGCGTAAGGCTTGCCGTTACGACAGGTAGGCAGCCCCAACGATTGGAAGTGCACGGTGCGCCCTTAGCTGGAGGCCGCAAGGTCCACATGCAAAAAGCCCCGGCATGGCCGGGGCTTCTCGTTCCAGGCGGGGACCCAGGTCCCCACGGCCCCGATTACTCGGCGGCCGCTTCCGGGCGGTCCACCAGCTCGACGTACGCCATCGGCGCGTTGTCGCCGGCGCGGAAGCCGCACTTGAGGATGCGCAGGTAGCCACCCGGGCGCGCCTGGTAGCGCGGGCCGAGGGTGGTGAACAGCGTACCGACGGCTTCCTTGTCGCGCAGGCGCGAGAAGGCGAGGCGGCGATTGGCGACGCTGTCGACCTTGCCCAGGGTGATGAGCGGCTCGGCGACGCGACGCAGCTCCTTGGCCTTGGGCAGCGTGGTCTTGATCAGGCCGTGCTTGATGAGGGACGCGGACATGTTGGTGAACATGGCATCGCGGTGGGCGCTGGTTCGGCTGAACTTGCGGCCGGCTTTCTGGTGGCGCATGGCAGTGGTTCCTGTTGAATGTTGTCGCTGTTGGAGGTCGCTGTCGCCGTCCTGGCGCTGGAAACATGGACTGCGGATGGTCCGGTCCGGCCGTCCTTGACCGGTGATGTTCGCGGGCTTTCAGGCCCGTCGGTTTGTGCCACTTTAAACAACGCTCCCCGCCATCGGGCGGGGAGCGGTATAGCGGTGGTGCGTCAGCCCATCATGCCGTGGCTGGCGATGCCGGCCGGCGGCCAGTTCTCCAGCTTCATGCCGAGCGAAAGGCCGCGCTGCGCGAGCACTTCCTTGATCTCGGTGAGCGACTTCTTGCCCAGGTTCGGCGTCTTCAGCAGCTCGACCTCGGTCTTCTGGATCAGGTCGCCGACGTAATAGATGCTCTCGGCCTTCAGGCAGTTCGCCGAACGCACGGTCAGCTCGAGGTCGTCGATCGGACGCAGCAGGATCGGGTCGACGCCACCGGTGGCCGGCTTGGCCGCACCGCGATCGCGGTGGGTGAAGTCGCCGAACACCGACAGCTGGTCGGTGAGGATGTCGGCCGCGGTGCGGACGGCTTCCTCGGCGTCGATCGTGCCGTTGGTCTCGATGTCCAGGACCAGCTTGTCCAGGTCGGTGCGCTGTTCGACGCGCGCGGCCTCGACGGCATACGCAACGCGACGGACCGGCGAGAACGACGCGTCCAGCATCAGGCGACCGATGGCACGGGTCTCCTCGTCCGGGCGGCGACGCGCGGACGCAGGCTGGTAACCGTAGCCGCGCTCGATCTTCAGGCGCATGTTGATCGCGGTGTCCTTGGTCAGGTGCGCGATCACGTGGTCGGTGTTGAGGATCTCGACGTTGTGGTCGGCCTTGATGTCGGCCGCGGTGATCACGCCCGGACCCTGCTTGGACAGCGAGAGGGTGGCGGACTCGCCGGTGTGCATGCGGATGGCGACGTCCTTGAGGTTGAGCAGCACCTCCAGCACGTCCTCTTCCAAGCCTTCGACCGTCGTGTACTCGTGGAGCACGCCGTCGATCTCGACCTCGGTGATGGCGAAGCCCGGGATCGAGGACAGCAGCACGCGGCGCAGCGCGTTGCCCAGGGTGTGGCCGTAGCCGCGCTCAAGCGGCTCGATCACCACCTTGGCGCGGTTTCCGTTGAGGCGCTCGATCTGGGGACCGCGCGGACGCAGTACCTGGTTAGCGGTAACCGTCATTGTGTAACTTCTCCTGCAATGCTCCGCGCTGGGGGAGCGCGATCGCGTTGGCTTTGGAGCCCCCTTGGATCAAGGAGGCGGCCGGTGTGCGGGGCACGCCGGCCAGGGTGGTGGAGGTCCCCGCGCGTCCCGAAAGGAGCGCGGGGGGGTGCCGCATCGGTTACTTCGAATACAGCTCGACGATCAGCGCTTCGTTGATGTCCGAAGGCAGGTCGGCGCGATCCGGCACGGCCTTGAACACACCGCTGAACTTCTTGCTGTCGACCTCGACCCACGACGGCGACAGGTCCATCTGCTGGGCGACCGTCACCGACTCCTGGACGCGGAGCTGCTTCTGGGCGCGCTCGGCCAGGGCGATCGCGTCGCCGGCCTTCACCTGATAGGACGGCAGGTTGACCGACTTGCCGTTGACCGTGACACCGCGGTGGCTCACCAGCTGGCGCGCGGCCGGACGGGTGACCGCGAAGCCCATGCGATAGACGACGTTGTCCAGGCGGGTCTCGAGGAGCTGCAACAGGTTTTCACCGGTGTTGCCCTTCTTCGTCGACGCCTTCTTGTAGTAGTTGCGGAACTGACGCTCCAGCAGGCCATAGATACGCTTGACCTTCTGCTTCTCGCGAAGCTGGACGGCGTAATCGGACAGCTTGCCGCGACGGGCGACCGGACCGTGCTGGCCGGGCTTCTGCTCCAGCTTGCACTTGGAGTCGAGCGCGCGGGCCGGGGACTTCAGGCCGAGGTCGGCGCCTTCACGGCGCGCGAGCTTACAGGTGGGACCAATATAACGAGCCATGTGTCTTCAGCTCCTCAGACGCGACGCTTTTTCGGCGGACGGCACCCGTTGTGCGGGATCGGCGTCACGTCGATGATGTTCATGATCTTGTACCCGACGTTGTTCAACGAACGAACGGCGGATTCGCGACCGGGACCCGGACCCTTGATGCGCACTTCCAGCGACTTGACGCCGTAGTCGAGCGCAGCACGGCCGGCCTTTTCAGCAGCAACCTGCGCGGCGAACGGGGTCGACTTGCGCGAGCCGCGGAAACCCGCGCCTCCCGAGGTCGCCCACGACAGCGCGTTGCCCTGACGGTCGGTGATCGTGATGATGGTGTTGTTGAACGAAGCGTGGACGTGGGCGATGCCGTCGGTGACGACGCGCTTGATCTTCTTCTTCGTCTTGGCTTGTGCTGGCTTGGCCATGATCTATTCCTTACTTCCTGATGGCCTTGCGCGGACCCTTGCGGGTGCGTGCATTGGTCCGGGTGCGCTGGCCGCGGAGCGGCAGGCCACGACGGTGACGCAGGCCGCGGTAGCAGCCCAGGTCCATCAGACGCTTGATCGACATGCCGACTTCGCGACGCAGGTCGCCTTCGACCACGTACTTGCCTATCTCGGCGCGCAGGCGCTCGACTTCCGGCTCGGACAGGTCACGGATCTTGGTCGACGAATTCACGCCGGCCGCTTCACAGACCTTCTTCGAACGGGTACGGCCAATGCCGTAGATGCTCTGGATCCCGACCCAGACGTGCTTCTGGGCAGGCAGGTTGACGCCCGCAATACGCGCCATAACGCGATTCTCCAACTGGTTTGGCGGCCGGGTTGACGCCCGGCGAGGTGGCACTTGGATAAGTGAACTGGAAATTCTAACAAGGTCTCGGGTTAATAGGAAGCCCGACCGCGCCTTGGGGGCGCAGTTGGACCACGGCATGGGGAGTGTGCCCATGCTCCGGCGACGGGAGCGGGTTGCCTGGGCAAGACGGAGTCACCCGCCCTGCCCGGCCCCGCGCGCTACTCCGGCGCGCGGACCGACCCGAACCCACCCGCGCGCGAGACGCCGCGCGAGCCGCCCTTCTTGTCGACCGGCCGCTGTGGACCGGGTCGACGGAAATTGCCACCTCAGGTACGCGGAATACCGCGCAGGCCTCCGCCACCCTTGAGGTTCGCCTTCTTGAGAAGGCTTTCGTACTGGTGCGACATCAGGTGGGCCTGGATCTGGGCAATGAAGTCCATCACCACCACCACCACGATCAGCAGCGAGGTGCCACCGAAGTAGAACGAGATGCCCATCTCGGTGCGCATCACCTCCGGCAGGAGGCAGACCAGCACCAGGTAAGCTGCGCCGGCCGCCGTCAGCCTCGTCAGCACGCCGTCGACGTAGTCGGCGGTGGCCTTGCCCGGCCGGATGCCCGGGATCAGCGCGCCCGACTTCTTGAGGTTGTCGGCCGTTTCCTGCGAGTTGAACACCAGCGCGGTATAGAAGAACGCGAAGCCGGCGATCATCGACGCGTACAGGATCATGTGCAGCGGCTCGCCCGGGTTTAGCCACTGGCTGAGCTTGAGCATGAAAGAGGACGAGTCGCCCTGGCTGAACCAGGTGGCTGCCGTCGCCGGGAACATCACGATGCTCGAGGCGAAGATGGCCGGGATCACGCCTGCCATGTTGAGCTTGAGCGGCAGGAACGAGGACTGGTTCATGTACGCGCTGCGGCCACCTTGGCGGCGCGCGTAATTGACCGTGATCCGGCGTTGCCCACGCTCGACGAAGACCACGAAATAGGTCACCGCCAGGACGATCAGGACCACCGCGATCGCCACGAACTCCGACATCTCGCCGTTGCGGATCTGCTCGAACATGCCGATCACGGCAGAGGGCAGGCCTGCGACGATGCCGGCGAAGATGATAAGCGACACGCCGTTGCCGATGCCCCGCTCGGTCACCTGCTCACCCAGCCACATCAGGAACATGGTGCCTGCGGTCAGCGAGATCACCGCGGTGAGGACGAAGCCCATGCCGGGGCTGTAAACCACCGGGATGCCCTGACTGGCACCGCCCGCCTGCAACGCCGTGGCGATGCCACAGGCCTGGAAGATCGCCAGCGGGATCGCACCCAGACGCGACCACTGGTTGATGCGCTTGCGCCCGGACTCGCCTTCCTTCTGGATGGCCTTGAGCGACGGCACCATCTGCACCAGCAACTGCACGATGATCGACGAGGAGATGTACGGCATCACGTTCAGCGCGAACAGGCTGAAGCGCTCCAGGGCGCCACCGGAGAACATGTTGAACATGTCCACGATGGTGCCCTGCTGGGTCTCCATGAGTTGCAGCATGGCGTCCGGATTGACGCCCGGCACCGGGATGTAACACCCGATACGGTAGACGATCAGTGCGCCCAGCACGAACAGCAGGCGCTGGCGGAGCTCGGTGAACTTGCCGAGCCCGCCGCCGACACCGGACATCGCGTTGCTGCTGCGCGCCATCGACCGCTTACTCCTCGACCTTGCCGCCGGCCGCCTCGATGGCAGCCTTGGCACCGGCCGTGGCCAGCACACCCTTGAGCACGAACTTCTTGCTCACTTCACCCTTCTTGACGATCTTGGCGCGCTTGGCGGTGCTGTGCACCAGCTTGGCGGCGCGGAGCGCGGCGAAATCGATATCGCCGGCGTCCAGGCGATCCAGCTGGTACAGCAGCACTTCGGCCGTGTCGCCTGCGGTGCGCGAGCGGAAACCGATCTTCGGCAGGCGCATGTGCATCGGCATCTGGCCGCCTTCGAAGCCGGCCTTGATCTTGCCCTTGCCCGAGCGCGCGAACGAACCCTTGTGGCCGCGACCGGCGGTCTTGCCCAGGCCCGAACCGATACCACGACCAACGCGCGTGCGCTCCTTGCGGGCGCCGTCTGCGGGCTTGAGAGTATTGAGACGCATGATGTTCTCCTTATTCCTCGACCCGGACAAGGTAATGAACCTTGTTGATCAGGCCACGGACCTGCGGGCTGTCTTTCAGCTCGCGCACGTCGTTGAGCTTGTTCAGGCCCAGGGCGCGCACCGACAGGCGGTGGCGGGACTGGGTGCCGCGGAGGCCCTTGACCAGGCGCACCTTGACGGTGCCGGCGTTCTCGGCCTGCTTCTTAGCCATGGTTCAACTCCTCCACCTTCTTGCCGCGCTTGGCCGCGATCTTGGCCGGCGAGTGCATCTCGGTCAGGCCGCGCACGGTTGCGCGCACCAGGTTGATCGGGTTGCGCGAACCGGTGGCCTTGGCCAGCACGTTCTTCACGCCGACCGCCTCGAGCACGGCGCGCATGGCGCCGCCCGCGATCACGCCGGTACCCTCGGACGCCGGCTGCATGTACACGCGTGCAGCGCCGTGGCCGGACTTCACCGAGTGCCACAGGGTGCCGTTGTTCAGGTCGACGTTGCTCATGTTCTTGCGGGCGTATTCCATCGACTTCTGGATCGCGACCGGCACTTCGCGTGCCTTGCCGTAGCCGAAGCCGACCTTGCCGGAGCCGTCGCCCACCACCGTCAGCGCGGTGAAGGTGAACTGGCGGCCACCCTTGACGGTTTTGCTGACGCGGTTGACCGCGATCAGCTTCTCGATCATGCCGTCGTCGATTTCTTCGCGGTTGCGGTCGCGATCACGACCCCGCGGTGCACGTTCGTCTGCCATCTTCTATATCTCGTCAGTTGAAGGATTTGCGGCTTGGCCGCTTGTCGTTGTGGTGTGCCTCGGATGCTTCGAGCCGCCGGAAACCCGACGACCCGCCCGGCGCAGCCCGCGCCGGCAGGTGGCATCCGGCGCAGTCCCTGCCGTTGGACAGGGCACCGCGCCGACGTGCATCAGAACTGCAGGCCACCCTCGCGGGCGGCGTCGGCCAGCGCCTTGACGCGGCCGTGGTACCGGTAGCCCGAGCGGTCGAACGCGACCTTCTCGATGCCGGCGGCCTTGGCCTTCTCGGCGATTGTGCGACCGACCTTGGCCGCGGCATCGGCGTTCTTGCCGTTCTTCAGGCCATCGCGCACGTCGGCCTGGACGGTCGAGGCGGCAGCCAGGACCTTGGAACCGTCGGCAGTGAAGACCTGGGCGTACAGGTGCTGGCCGGTGCGCAGCACCGACAGGCGCGGTACGCCGAGTTCGCGGATGTGCGCGCGGGTCGACTTGGCGCGGCGCAGGCGGGCGGTGTTCTTGCTCATGAGTGTGTCCTCGAAAGCTGAAGGAAGTGGATCCCCTGAAGAGTCCGCACAAGGATGTGCGGGCCCTTGCGGGGGATTCGCACTTAAGCCTTCTTGGCTTCCTTGCGAATGATGTTCTCGCCCGCGTACTTCACGCCCTTGCCCTTGTAGGGCTCCGGCGGACGGAAGCCACGGATCTTGGCGGCAACTTCACCGACGCGCTGCTTGTCGGCGCCTTGCACCACGATCTCGGTCTGCGTCGGGGTGGCAATGGTGATGCCCTCCGGCGCCTTGAACAGGATCGGATGCGAGAAGCCCAGCGACAGGTTCAGGTCCTTGCCCTGCATGGCGGCACGATAACCGACGCCCACCAGCTCGAGCTTGCGCTCGAAGCCTTCGGACACGCCGTGCACCATGTTCGCGATGATCGCGCGCAGGGTGCCGGTCAGCGGGATCAGCTCGTCGTTGGCGGCCGAGAGCAGCGCCTGGCCGTCCTCGATCTTGACGTCGATGCCGGCCGGCTTGTCGATCGACAAGGTGCCCTTGGGCCCCTTGACGCTGACGTTCTCGGACTGGATGTTCAGCTCGACACCCTTCGGAAGGGCGATCGGCCTCTTGGCAACTCGGGACATGTTCGTTACTCCCTTACGCCACGAAGCACAGAACCTCTCCGCCGACGCCCTGCTGGCGCGCCTGCGCATCGGTCATGATGCCCTTGGAGGTGGAAATGATGGCGACGCCCAGGCCACCGAGGACCTTGGGCAGCGCGTCCTTGCCGCGGTACTGGCGCAGGCCCGAACGGGAGAAGCGCTCCAGGCGCTCGATCACCGGCTTGCCTTCGTAGTACTTCAGCACGATCTCGAGTTCAGACTTGCCCGAACCGATCTCACTCACGCGCGAGTCGAGGATGTAACCCTCGCTCTTCAGCACGGTGGCGATCGCCACCTTGGTCTTGGACGACGGCATCTTCACCGTCGGCTTGCGGACCGCTGCGGCATTCTTGATGCGCACCAGCATGTCGGCAATGGGATCAGTCATGCTCATGAAATATCACCTATGAGTAGCACCGATATCCGCGGGATTGCGAATTTCAGTTGTAACGCCACGACACGGGTCGCGGCGCTTCGCCGGCCAGCCGCTGGCCGAGCCGACTAGTGTAGCAGTTACCAGCTGGCCTTGCGCAGGCCGGGAACGTCGCCGCGCATGGTGGCTTCGCGCAGCTTGTTGCGGCCCAGGCCGAACTTGGCGTACACGCCGCGCGAGCGGCCCGTCAGGGCGCAACGGTTGCGCTGGCGCGAGGGCGAGGAGTCGCGCGGTAGCTTTTGCAGCTTCACCGACGCCTCCAGCTTCTCCTCGTAGGACGCCGAGTCGCTGGCGATGATCTTCTTCAGCTCTTCGCGCTTGCCGGCGTGCTTCTTGGCCAGCTTGGCCCGCTTGACTTCGCGGTTGACCATGGAGGTCTTAGCCATATTCGAAACCTCGATTAAGTACGGAACGGGAAGCGGAAGGCTTCCAGCAGGGCCCGGGCCTCGGCGTCGGTCTTCGCGGTCGTGGTGATCGCGATGTCCATGCCGCGGACGGCGTCGACCTGGTCGAAGTCGATCTCCGGGAAGATGATCTGCTCCTTGACGCCCATGTTGTAGTTGCCACGGCCGTCGAAGGACTTGGCCGAGACGCCACGGAAGTCGCGCACGCGCGGCAGCGAGACGTTGATCAGGCGGTCCAGGAACTCGAACATCTTCGCGCGGCGCAGCGTCACCTTGCAGCCGATCGGCCAGCCGTCGCGGATCTTGAACGAGGCCACCGAGACACGGCTCTTGGTCACGATCGGCTTCTGGCCGGAGACCTTCGTCATGTCGGCGACGGCGTTCTCGAGGATCTTCTTGTTGGTGGCCGCTTCGCCCACGCCCATGTTGAGCGTGATCTTGACGAGACGCGGGACTTCCATCGGGTTCTTGTAACCGAACTTCTCGGTCATCACGGGAACCACTTCTTCCTTGTAAATCTTTTCAAGCCGGGTCATTTCAGCATTCCTCAGGCGTCGACCGCCTCACCGCTGGAGCGGAACACGCGAACTTTGCGTCCATCCTCCAGCACCTTGATACCGATGCGCTCGCCCTTGCCCGAGGCAGGGTTGAACAGCATGACGTTGGAAATGTGGATCGGCGCCTCGCGCTCGATCACGCCACCGGGCTGGCCGGCCTGCGGGTTCGGCTTGGTGTGGCGCTTGATGATGTTGACGTTGGACACGACGACCTTGTCGCCGGCCACGCGCACGACGTCACCCTTCTTGCCCTTGTCCTTGCCGGTGGTGACCACGACCTGGTCGCCCTTCTTGATACGGTTCATGTCAATTCCTCCGCTCAGAGCACTTCAGGTGCGAGCGAGACGATCTTCATGAACTTCTCGGAGCGCAGCTCGCGGGTCACAGGCCCGAAGATGCGGGTGCCGATCGGCTCATGCTTGTTGTTCAGGAGCACGGCGGCATTGCCGTCGAAGCGGATCAGCGAACCGTCGGGGCGACGAACGCCCTTGCGGGTACGGACCACCACGGCGTCATAGACGTCGCCCTTCTTGACCTTGCCGCGCGGGATCGCGTCCTTCACGGTGACCTTGATAATGTCGCCAATGTGCGCGTAACGGCGCTTGGAGCCGCCGAGCACCTTGATGCACATCACTTCCTTGGCACCGGAGTTGTCGGCCACGTTGAGGTAGCTTTGCATCTGGATCATGGTTCAGCTCCCTCTTATGCGGTCGCGCGGCTGACGATCTCAACCACGCTCCAGTTCTTGGTCTTGGACATCGGGGCGATTTCTCGCACCCGGACGATGTCGCCTTCGTTGCAGGTGTTGTCGGCGTCGTGGGCGTGCAGCTTGGTCGAGCGACGGATGTACTTGCCGTAGAGGGCATGCTTGACCTGGCGCTCGACGAGCACCGTGACGGTCTTGTCCATCTTGTTGCTGACCACGCGCCCTTCGACCGTGCGCACTGCCTTCTCTGTATTGTTGTCGGTCATGGCGGGTCCTTACTTCTTCTCGACCAGCAGCGTGTTGACGCGAGCAAT
>MIDV01000096.1:23416-26812 GCA_001830245.1 Lysobacterales bacterium RIFOXYA1_FULL_69_10
GGCGAGCTGGCCGGTGGCGGCCTGCATGCGCAGAGCGAACTGCTCCTTGTGCAGGTCGACCAGGTGGGCCTTCAAGTCCTCCGGGGACTTCTCGCGGAGCTTCTTGATTTCCATCAGCGCACCGTCCGGGTGACGAAAGTGGTGGTCACCGAGAGCTTGGCGGCGGCCAGGCGGAACGCTTCGCGCGCCACCGTCTCGTCCACGCCTTCGATCTCGTAGATCATTCGACCGGGCTGGATCTGGGCGACCCAGTACTCGACGTTGCCCTTACCGGAGCCCATGCGGACTTCGATCGGCTTCTTGGTGATCGGCTTGTCGGGGAACACGCGGATCCACATCTTGCCGCCACGCTTGACGTAACGGCTGATGGAACGGCGTGCCGCCTCGATCTGGCGCGCGGTGATCTGGCCGTGCGCGGTCGCCTTCAGGCCGTACTCGCCGAAGCTCACGGCATTGCCGTTCCAGCTCAGGCCCTCGTTGCGGCCCTTGTGTACCTTGCGGTACTTCGTTCGCTTGGGTTGCAACATGGTCGGTTACCTCGCTTCGCGCGGCTGGCGGGCCGGGCGATCGTTGCGGTCACGACGGTCGCCGCGATCACCACGATCGCTGCGCGGGCTGTCGTCCTGCTTTTCCTGGCCCACCTGGGAGAAATCGAAGATCTCGCCCCGGTAAACCCACGTCTTGATGCCGATGATGCCGTAGGTGGTCTTCGCCTCGGCAAAGCCGTAGTCGATGTCCGCGCGCAGGGTGTGCAGCGGCACTCGGCCTTCGCGGTACCACTCCGAACGCGCGATCTCCGCACCGTTCAGGCGGCCTGCCACGTTGACCTTGATGCCCAGCGCGCCCAGGCGCATCGCGTTGCCCACGGCGCGCTTCATCGCGCGACGGAACATGATGCGGCGCTCGAGCTGCTGCGCGATCGACTCGGCCACCAGCTGGGCGTCGAGCTCGGGCTTGCGCACCTCGGTCACGTTGATGTGCGCCGGGACGCCCATCATGTCGCTGACTTCCTTGCGCAGCTTCTCGATGTCCTCGCCGCGCTTGCCGATCACCACGCCCGGACGGGCGGTGTGGATGGTCACGCGGGCGTTGTTGGCCGGACGCTCGATGAAGATCTTCGAGATGCCGGCCTGGGCCAGCTTCTTGCGGAGCATCTCGCGGACCTTCAGGTCGGCGGCCAGGTACTCGGCGTACTGCTTCTTGCCGGCGAACCACTTCGAGTTCCAGTCCTTGGAGATACCAAGGCGGATGCCGGTCGGATGAACTTTATGACCCATGAGTTACTTCCCCTCGCCGACGACGACGGTGATGTGGCTGGTGCGCTTGAGGATGCGGGTACCCCGCCCCTTCGCACGGGCCATGAAGCGCTTCAGCGTCGGGCCCTCGTCGACCATGATGGTCTTGACCTTGAGCTCGTCGATGTCGGCGCCCTGGTTGTTCTCCGCGTTGGCGATGGCGGACTCGACGACCTTGCGGATCATCGCGGCGGCCTTCTTGTCGGAGAACTTCAGCAGGTTGACCGCGCGCTCGGCCGAGAGGCCGCGCACCTGGTCAGCCACGAGACGGGCCTTCTGGGCGGAGATGCGCGCGCTGCGCAGGATGGCTTTCGCTTCCATGGTCATCTCCTTAGCGGCTCTTCTTGTCGCCGACGTGACCCTTGAAGGTACGCGTCAGGGCGAACTCGCCGAGCTTGTGGCCAACCATGTTCTCGTTGACCAGCACGGGGATGTGGTTGCGACCGTTGTGCACGGCGATGGTGAAACCCACCATCTCCGGCAGAACCATCGAGCGGCGCGACCAGGTCTTGATCGGCCTCTTGTTGTTGCCCGCGGTCTCCACCTTCTTCATCAGGTGGTGGTCGACGAACGGACCCTTTTTCAGTGAACGTGCCATTGCCGATTAGCTCCTGCGATCGCGAACGATGAACTGCTGCGTACGCTTGTTCTTGCGCGTCTTGTAACCCTTGGTCGGCACGCCCCACGGCGTGACCGGATGCGGGTTGCCCTGGCCGGCCTTGGCCTCACCACCACCGTGCGGGTGGTCGACCGGGTTCATCGCCGCACCGCGGACGGTCGGACGGACACCACGCCAGCGCTTCGCACCGGCCTTGCCCAGCTTCTCGAGGCTGTGCTCGTCGTTGCCGACCTCACCGATGGTGGCGCGGCACTCGACCGGGACCTTGCGGGTCTCGCCCGAACGCAGGCGCAGCGTCGCGTAACCCTGCTCGCGGGCGACGAGGTAGGCACCGGCGCCTGCGGCGCGGGCCAGCTGGGCGCCCTTGCCCGGCTTCATCTCGACGCAATGCACCGTGGTGCCGACCGGGATGTTGCTCAGCGGCAGGGTGTTGCCGGTGCGGATCGGGGCGTCACGGCCCGCGATCACCTGGTCGCCGTCCTTCAGGCCCTTGGGGGCGATGATGTAACGGCGCTCACCGTCGACGTAGCACAGCAGGGCGATATGGGCGGTGCGGTTGGGATCGTATTCGATCCGCTCCACGCGCGCCGGGATACCTTCCTTGTTGCGCTTGAAATCGATGATGCGGTAGTGCTGCTTGTGACCGCCGCCGACGTGACGCGTGGTGATGCGTCCGTGGTGGTTGCGGCCACCGCTCTTGCTCTTCTTCTCGACCAGTGCAGCGTGCGGCGCGCCCTTGTGCAGGCCCGGCGTCACCACACGGACCATCGAACGACGGCCGGGCGAGGTGGGTTTGAAAGTCATCAATGCCATGGATCGATCCTCAGGCCTTGGCCATCACGTCGATCGACTGGCCCTCGGCCAGCTTCACGTACGCCTTGCGCCAGTCGGGGCGGCGGCCCATGCGGAAACGGAAGGCTTTGTTCTTGCCCTTCACGTTGACCACGTTGACCGCCTCGACCTTGACGTCGAACAGCTTTTCCACGGCGACCTTGATGTCGGCCTTGGTAGCAGTCGTCGCCACTTCGAAGACGTATTGGTTGGAAATTTCCTGCAGGCGCGCGGTCTTTTCGGACACGCGCGGCGCGCGGATGACGTTGTAGAGCTTGGCGTCGTTCATGCCAGCCACTCCTCGATCTTCTTGACCGCATCGGCGGTGACCACGACCGAATCCGCGCCCACGAGCGAGACCGGATCCAGGCCCTGGACGTCACGGACCTCGACGTACGGCAGGTTGCGCGCGGACAGGTACAGGTTCTCGCTGGCGTCCTCGGTCACCAGCAGCGGGCGACGGCCCACTTCCAGTTCCTTGAGCTTCGACACCAGGCCGGAGGTCTTGGGCGCGTCGATATCGAACGCGTCGACGACCTTCAGGCGACCCTGGCGGTTGAGCTCGGACAGGATCGCGGCCATCGCGGCGCGATACATCTTGCGGTTGACCTTCTGCGCGAAGCTGCGCGGCTTGGCCGCGAAGGTCACGCC
>MIDV01000096.1:26822-28399 GCA_001830245.1 Lysobacterales bacterium RIFOXYA1_FULL_69_10
AAGATCGGAGCCGTCAGCGCGCCATGACGCGCACCGCCGCCCTTCTGCTTCTTCGACTTCTTGGTCGTGCCGGCCACTTCCGAGCGCGTCTTCTGCGCCTTGGTGCCGGCGCGACCCGCGTTGCGGTACGCGACGACGACCTGGTGGACCAGATCCTCGCTGAAGTCGCGGCCGAAGATCTCGTCGGAAACCGACAGCTTCTTGTCGCTGTTATTGATGGCGAGTTCCATCGTCATACTCCCTTGCTCGTCGGGCGGACGATCACGTCGCCACCCGGCGCGCCCGGCACGGCGCCCTTGATCGCGATCAGGCCGCGCTCAGCGTCGACCTTGACCACTTCCAGGCCCTGCGTGCTCTGCTGCACCGCGCCCATGTGACCGGACATCTTCTTGCCCGGGAAAACGCGACCCGGCGTCTGGCGCTGGCCGATCGAGCCCGGGGCACGATGCGACAGCGAGTTACCGTGCGTGGCGTCGCCCATCTTGAAGTTCCAGCGCTTGATCGTGCCCTGGAAGCCCTTGCCCTTCGTGACGCCCTGGACGTCGACGATCTGGCCCACTTCGAAGATGTCGGCCTTGATCTCACCGCCCACGTTGAAGTCGGCGATCTTCTCGTCGGCGACGCGGAACTCCCACAGCCCACGACCGGCGTCGACCTTGGCCTTGGCCAGGTGGCCCGCGGCGGGCTTGTTGACGAGCGCCGCGCGGCGCACGCCGACCGTCACCTGCACGGCGCTGTAGCCGTCGGAGTCGGTGGTCTTGATCTGGGTGATCCGGTTCGGGGTCGCTTCGATCAGCGTCACCGGCACGGACTTGCCGTCCTCGGTGAAGAACCGGCTCATGCCGGCCTTGCGACCGACGATGCCCAGCGAATATTTCTTCGCAGTCATGTGGGTGGCCTCAGGTCAGCTTGATCTGGACGTCGACGCCCGCCGCGAGCTCGAGCTTCATCAGCGCGTCCACGGTCTTGTCGTTGGGGTCGACGATGTCGAGCACGCGCTTGTGCGTGCGGGTCTCGTACTGGTCACGCGCGTCCTTATCGACGTGCGGGGAAACGAGGATGGTGTAGCGCTCGATCTTGGTCGGCAGCGGGATCGGGCCGCGCACTTGCGCGCCGGTCCGCTTGGCCGTTTCGACGATCTCGCTGGCCGAGCGATCGATCAGGCGATGATCGTACGCTTTGAGCCGAATCCGGATCTTCTGGTCCGCCATGACGGTGTTCCTTGGTTAAAAGAGCGACAGGCCGGCGACTGGGTGCGCCGAACCCCGGTAAAAACGACATGGCCGACGACAGCGCCGCCGGCCTCCTTCAAAAATCAAGGCAGGCCGGTTACCCGGCCCGCCCAGACGGAATCTGCGAACGCATGAAGCCGCCTCGGCAAGCCGGGCAGCACCCATGCGACATTTCCCTGTCTGGCGAAGACGAGGCGCTTCCTGCCCCTCATTTCGCTGGTTTGCGGGCCAAGGGCCCGCAGTGGTCGCGCATTCTAACGGGTTTCCGGCAGGGTGCGCAAGCGCCCTGCCCTGATCCGTTTGGGGCTTCCTTCGCCTTGGGGTTAAGCCCCTGGGCGCTGGATC
>MIDV01000097.1:0-825 GCA_001830245.1 Lysobacterales bacterium RIFOXYA1_FULL_69_10
GGTGTGGATGGGGTTCTCCGCTGTTCAAAATAGTCTACAAAACTCACCACACCATTATAGATACCTTTAGTCAATTTCTGCAAGTACGCTTCGGTTGACAATCGTTGCGCTTCGGCCTCATTGGTGACGAAACCGACCTCTACCAGCACCGATGGCATGCGGGCGTTGCGAACCACGAACCATTCCTCGGCCCGGACGCCGCGATTTGAGGTCTGGCCCCCGACTTGAGCGCTTAAGCCATCCTGTATGGCCCTGGCCAGGAAAATGCTTTCCGTAGTGTATTCTTCCTCCAGCATGGTATTGAGAATCGGCAACACATCCTGGCTGTGGCCTTCGGTCTTGCTGTCGTCGAGGACAGTCCGGCGATATTCCGGGTTCAAATACCAGACTTCAAAACCATTGGCCCGGGCATTGAACGAAGCATTGGCGTGGATCGAAATGTAGATGATAGCCTCGTTGACGCCCAGTTCAAGGCCGTTGGCCATCGAAACGCGGTCTTCAAGGCTCGGGAAGGTATCGCCGGTACGGGTTATCAGGATGGTTTTGTCAGGCCAAAGCTGGGTCAACTGTCTGTACAGCTCGAGGGCGATGGCCAGCGTTATATCTTTTTCCCTGGCTTGCCAGGCAGCGCTGCCGCTGCCGAATAGGCCGACCGCCCCCGGGTCGCGTCCGCCATGCCCCGGGTCGATGAGGATGACCGCCACCGAGGTCAAGGCTGTCCGCTCGGCGCGGCGGAGCGCGAACCATTCGCCCATGGCCTGCAAGGTGGCGCCAGGAGCCTGCAGCCGTCCATCCACCCAGCGGACCGGCTCCAGCCATGAAATG
>MIDV01000097.1:976-1353 GCA_001830245.1 Lysobacterales bacterium RIFOXYA1_FULL_69_10
CCGGCAGTTCATCGTATTCGCTCTTCTTCATTGGTGCCTCCATTGACAGTATATACACAATTCCGGGACCAAAAATCATTATTTTACTTATTTTCCGTATTTTTCCATTGATAATTCGAATTTTGTAGTACATTGTCTTGGACAGGAGGAATCATGGACACATTCAATTCACTGAGTCCGGAGATCCAGCAGCACCTGAAGCAGATAGCCAAGACCTCGGGACTTCCCCTGAACGATGAAAGCTCGGAACTCCTGGCCGCCGCGTGGCTGGAGAAAAAGGCCATTTTCGAAAAGACCCTGGCTGACAACAAGCTCGTCGAGGTGGCATTCTATGGCCAAGCCGAGGCCCGTGGCGCGCTGGCACTTACCTGGTCGGG
>MIDV01000097.1:1444-27175 GCA_001830245.1 Lysobacterales bacterium RIFOXYA1_FULL_69_10
CGTGGTGGCGGCTTTCAGAACTCGTGCCGCTGGCGCGTTTTGGCCAGTTCGAGCGCGGCCTTGAGCGCCGCGCCGCCGACAATGCCGCCGACGATGCCACCTGCATCCGGGCCTCCCTCCTTCTTTCCCTGCAACGCATCCTGGGTCAGCCGGTCGCGGGCTGCAGACAGGTAGGTCAGCCGCGCTTCGTATGCATCCATGTAAGTCCGGTACTGCTGCCGGTCGATCTCCATCAATGACATCAGGGCGAGCAGCTTGTTGCTGTTGTCCTGCAGCCGGCCCTGCTCCTCGTCCTTCAGCCCTTCGCGTTCTTCCTGGATCGCTTCGAAGCGCTCGTAGCGTGTCCGGGTGAGTTCATGCATCTTCAGCGCGTAGGTGTATCGCGCCAGCTCCGTCTTGACGATCTCCTGGCATAGCTGGTGCTGCTGCTTGAGGACCGCGCCCTTTCCCGGCGGCCCGGGGCAGCGCTTGTCCTGTCTGATGCTGACGGTTCCCCCCGGATTGTTGGCGTCCAGCTTCACCCCCGGCTCGTCGGCCTCCTCGCCCGCCGTTTCGTGCTTTCCGAGTGTCTGCAGATTGTCGAGGCGCTCGTTGGCCTTCTCCCGCAACTTGTTCTCTTCCTTCCACTGCCGCTGGCTCTCGCGGATCAGGTCACGGTCGATCACGTGCCACTGCGCGGCCGCCTGCCCGGTCCACGCACACGCGAGCAATGCCACGGCCCATACAACGGGGCAGCGGCGCATCAGGGAAGGATGGGCATGGGACGTCATTGGCGGCCTCGAAGCTGCGGGGTCTGGATTTGCATGGGTCGGTACCCGTCAGGCGGGCGTGGCGTCTATTGCGGCGGCAAGCGTGCGCGGCGCGGCGCCCGACTTCGCAGGACGCCTGCCTGACCCCTTGCGCTCGGCGTAGAAGCGTTCGAGCCACTGTTCGGGTCGCAATGCGTTCGCGGATGTGCCGTGACGCAGCGCCTCCTCCGCCAGCACCCTATGCATGACCTCGATGTTGTCGGTGGACGCGGAGATCACCGACAGCGCATCGTCCATGCCGCGCAGGTTGAGCTGGCAGACGCTGGACGCATGGCCCTGCTTGACGAGGAAGCAGCGGGAACGCTCGTCCAGGTTCACCACTACCTGGTACTCCGCGTCGGTCAACTTCAACCCGTCGACGTAGTCGTCCCGGCTGGCATTCGGATTGGGGAGCAGGATCAGCGTAGCGGTCTGCTCGATCAGTGCCGCGGCGATATCGCTGGCCAGTGCATCCTCCGGGCTCTGTGTGGCAAAGATGCCCAGGCCGTTCTGTTTGCGGATGGTCTTCTGCTTGTTCTTGGCGAACTCCTTCAGTCCGCCCTGCCCGTCGAGGATCTTCCAGAACTCGTCCATTACGTAGATCAGCGGCCGGCCATCGATCAACACCTCCAGCCTGTGCAGCAGGTAGTTGATGACCGGCACGCGGACCTCGGGGTTGTCGAGAATGTCGGTGTAGTCGAAGCCGATGATGTTGGCCCCGGACAGGTCGATCGTGTCGTCGGGGTTGTCGAACACCCAGCCCAGCGAATGGCCGGCGGTCCATTTTCGTAGCCGTGCGTACAGCCCGTCGTCGCCCATGTTGGGCAGGCTTTTCTGAAAGTTGGTCATGCTGCGGAGGTGGCGCGGCGTGTCGAGCATGGCCTCCACGGCGCGGAAGATGTCGGACTCCTCGCGCGCCGCGTACTCGAGCTTGCCTGCCAGCACCTTCACCAGGTCGGCCAGGAACTGGACGTTGCGCTCGCTGCGCTCGCACTGGAACGGGTTGAAGCCGGTCGGCTGGCCGTTGTCCAGCGCCATGTAGTTGCCACCGCAGGCACGGACGAAGATCTCCGCACCCCGGTCCTTGTCGAAAAAGAACACCGTCGGCGCCGGCTCAAGCTTCTGCACCTGGCTGAGCAGGAAGTTGATCAGCGCCGTCTTGCCGGTGCCGGACTTGCCAATGACCATCGTGTTGGCGATGGCCTTCTCACCGACCGAGTCCTCGGTCGGGTGCGTGGCGTGGAAGTTGAAGTAGTACGGCTGGCCGTTGGTGGTCTGCAGGACCGTCACGCACCCGCCCCACGGATTGCCGGCCTTCTTGCCGGTCGCGAAGTTGTGCAGCGGCGACAACCCCAGGAAGTTCAGCGAGCTGACGTTGGCGAGCCGCGTCCGGTACTTCCAGTTGCCTGGCAGCTGCGCGTAGAACGCCGCCGCCACGGCAAGGTCCTCGCGTGCGGATACGAACCCGGCGTTGGACAGCTCAGCCCGGGCGGTGGCGATGTGGTGAGCCAGCCGGTCCTGCTGCTCGGCGTACAGGGCGAGGCTGAGATGGTATTCGCCGAGGACGAAGTTGCCCGAGGCCAGCTGGTCCATCGCGTGGTCCAGCTCGACGATCTGGCTGACGGCCTTGTCGCCGGAGGAGATCATCATGCCCTTGGTGCGATCCAGTACCTTGAGCGCATCCTGGCGCCCGACCGGGCTGAAGGAGTGCGTGATGACGTACTCGAGGTCCAGGTACTTCAGCCCATTGAGGATGCCCGGATACGTAGCGTCCGAGTACTCCTTGATGTTGAGCATCGCACCGAAATGGTTGCGGCCGTCGGGCGTGCGTATGACGAAGTCGCCGGTCTTGGCCGAGAACATGTGCCGGCTGACGGGCAGGTAGCCGGCGACCGGCGCCTGCAGTACCGGTACGGGTTCGTCCACGCGGTTGAGCAGGTAGCCGTAGAACTCCAGCACCTCGGAGAACACAACGCCGTTGGGGGCTTCGTACATGCCCAGGCGATTGGGCGCGTAGTCCTTAAGGACGGCTTCGACGTTGCCGGCCAGCTCGAGCACCTTGGCGATGGCCTGGTCCTGTTCGGACTGCAGCCGGACGGGGTCGGCGGACTTCTCCACGAAGCGCTTGCCGGACACGATCGGCCGGTACAGCATGGTCAGGTACAACTCGTTCTGCATGACCTTCTGGGACGACAGCGAGTCGAAGTACGCGTCCGACAGCTGCTGGTTGAACGACTGGCCGAACTGTCCACCGCCCCTGATCCGGCCACGCCGGCGGACGTCGTGGACCCAGAACGCCACGTTGACGAAATCAGGTGCACGCAGCGTCTGCAGCATCCGGTTGAAGGTGTTGTGGCGGTGCTCGATCTCCCACTGCTCGCGACCAACGAACGGCAGGCCACCCAACCGCCACGCCAGCAGGTAGTCGCCACCGGTGGTCTTCATCACCGTCGGCGATACATGGGTGGACAGCGGGACGAACTCGCTGATCGGGGTATCAGGGTTGAACATGGTCACGGGCTACCGGTAACTGTGCGGAGAAACGGGGACGGCACTGCGACACCAGGCCGGGGCCAGGCCGGCACCGAGGTGCCGGCAACCTTGCGCGCCTGTCATCGGGGAATCCGATCGCCCGCGGGCGACCGGTGGCCGTGTGGCGAGAACACCCAGAGCCCCTCGTGCTGCCGGGCATTGCGCACCCGCAGCCGATGCATCCAGTGCAGCCCGAGCAACCGGAAGATCATCTCGTCGCGGCGCGCCATCTGGCGCATTACGAAGATCACGCACGGCATCAGCAGCAGGAGCAGCAGGTTGATGTACATCGCCAGCAGCAGGCACCCGCCCGCACCGATGAAGAAGGGCACGTACGGCACGCCCATGAACATCGCCGGGCGGGTGCACCCACGAAAGAGCACGTTCTTCTGCATGGCCCCGGGTCCGGCCTCAGGCGATCGCCATCGGCAGCAGGTGCAGCATCGCCACGGGTGCATCGGGGTCGCCGATCAGCATCTTGGCGATCTGGGCCGCCGCACCGATGAGCAGGCCACCGATCAGGATCGGTGCCACGTCCGAAATGCGCTTGTGGGCGAACGCGATCTGATAGCCGGCGAAAATGATGGCGATCGTGACCACTGCGATTGACGCCAGGTTGAGCAGGCCATTGATGTTGTTGAGGAAGCTGGTGACCTTGGTGTCGGTCCCGCCGTAGCTGCCCGCCTGAGCCAGCGCAGCGCCGGCCGTGGCGTAGAGCGAGCCGCCAATGGCAGCGAGATGGCGCAGGTCGATGCGACGTGCGGAGCGGTGGGTGTTGCGACTGGATGCATTCATGGATCGATTCCCCTTGGTAGTGGTGTTGGAGCGGACGAGGCAGGCAGTGCCCACCCCGGGTTTCAGAAGACGAACGCGGCGTCGGCGGCGTCGGGCGCGCCTGCCGACAGTGGGGCGATCCCCGCGACCGGAGGCACGGGGTTGGTAACGGTGGCTACTGCCATGGCCTGCGGGGCGGTGCTGGGCTCCGCCGGCCATGCCACCGGCTCCGATAGGGATGGAGCCGGTCGACCCATCGCCTGGCCGGAGGAACCGGGGGCCGCCGCGACCGGAGCCGTGCGGTGAACCGCTGTCGAGCGCCGGCTGGCGGCATCCTGCGTTCGTGCCAGCGGAATGACAGGGGCGCCCTCTTCCACCTGCCTGTCATCCGCGGCGCGCATGGACGCGTGGATCTTCTGTACGTATCCGTGCCGGAAGCCGGTCACGAAGTTGCCCGAGTAGTAGCAACTGAACGCCTTGTTCCAGTCGCCCCGTGCGCGTTGGCGGCAGTCGGCGAGGATGCGTGCACCGGCTGCGAGGTTGCTGCAGGCGCTGAACGCCTGCGCGTACCCGGCCAGACCCTGCGCTTCCAGGTTGTGCCGGTTGACCTGCGCAAGGCCGACCGAGAAGTTGCGGCCCTTCGCCTCGAGCATGCGTGCGGTGGCCACGGCCTCGTCAAGGCTGCGCGGCTGACGCGCCAGCCGCCCGCCCACCACGCCGATGGCGAACGGGTTGTACGACGACTCCACCGCCACCACGCGCTGCATCACCGCGATGGGCACTGCGAGCTCACCGCATCCGAACTGTTCGATTCCTGGCAACACCGGTCTTCTCCCTGTAGCTGTCCGTCCTGTCCGGGCGGCACCCTTCCGTGTGTCCTGCATGCATCACCCCTGCGCCCGCCATGCGCATCCCTGCGTCATCCGTCGAGATGCCGCTCCGGGTCGAAATCGATGCCGGTGATGTAGCGCCGCCCGGCGTGCGCCTTGATGTGGACGAGGATGTCGATGGTCGACATCAGCAGGCGGCGGATGACGTCGAACTCCAGCCCACTGCCTTCGGCCGAGGCCTTCACCATCAGCGCGAGCTGGTCCCAGGTCTGGGCCGTGCTGCCCGCGTGGCAGCTCGTGATCGATCCCGGGTGCCCCGACGCGCAGTTGCGGATGAAATAGAACGCCTCATCACCGCGCAGCTCGGCGAGGATGATGCGGTCCGGCTTCATCCGCAGGCACGCCTCCATGCAGCTCTTGGCAGTGACGTTGCTGGCGCTCTGCCCGCCCTTCGAATACAGCAGGTGGACGGCGTTGGGCTGGCTGATGAACAGCTCGCGAGCGTCCTCGATGGTGACCAGCCGCTCGTGCGCGGGAATGTGGTTGACCAGCGCCTTCATGAAGGTGGTCTTGCCGCTTCCCGTGGCGCCGGCGACGACGATGTTCTTGCGGTACAGCACGGCCTGCCTGAAGAACGTTGCGTAGTCACGCGCGTTGCGCAGCTCCAGCAGCTCGCGGTCGTGGTCGTCCAGCACCCGTCCCTGCTCCAGGATCCGGTCGAAGAATCCGTCGGCCCGGTAGTCCTGCAGCGTCCGGCTGTCGCGCGATGGCAGCCGGATCGTGATCGACACGTTGCCGGCCTCGCACGCAGGCGGGATCACGAACTGGGCGCGCTGGCCCGTTGGAAAGGTCAAGGAAACCACAGGGTCGGCATCGGTAATGCGCTGGCCGGTGTTGCTTTCGTTGACCACCGCCGTGCAGAACTGCCGCGCGCGATCGAACGTCAGCGACGGTACGTCCACCCGCTGCCAGCCCTCGCGGGTTTCCAGATACAGCTCGCCGGGTCGGTTGATGCAAATCTCGGTGACACCCGGCATGGCGAAGTAAGGCCCGATGCCCAGCACGTCGTACTGGTAGTCGAGGAAGCCACCCGACAACGGGCTGACCGATGCTTCGGGCGTGCGGATCGCGGTGGCGGCCTGGGGCGTCATTGGAATGCCGCCACCACGCCGGAGAAGTCGACATCCCGGGCGACATAGACGTTCACCACCGTGCCCTGATGGATGGTGACGGTCGGCGGCCGGCTGGTTTCCAGCGCCTGGTTGGCCAGCCGTTCCATGGTGCGCGCCGTGGTGCTCTCGTACGGCGACTGCACGACCACGCCACCGGCGCCGATCTCCGACGAACGCGGACCCTCTTCCGCGGCTGCGTACTTGAAGGCGTCGCTGATCAGGCTGATGAGGAGGGCCGACGCGATGCGTTGGCCCCAGTGGGCGCTGTAATGCCCGGAATGTCCGGCCGAGCCGAGGTTGTCCACGCCTGGGCTGGACATGGCAACGTCCAGGCCAGTAGGCGTCGTGATCCGGTCCCACACCACTTCGACCCGTGGGCCGGTCGGCCGGGTGCTGTAGCGACCCAGCACCTTGGACCCCTTGGGAATCAACAGGCGACGGCCGTTGATGGAGTACACCGGCTCGGTGACGATGCAGGAGGTGAAGCCGGCAACATCCGTCACGATCCGGGTCTCCAGCACGCAACGGATGTAGGTGCCGCGCACGAGCAGTGTGTCGGGCCGGCGGATGGGGCGCGCGGCGCTGGCGGAGGCGGCATCGGTCGCCTGCGTGTCCGCCGTGGCGGCCGTCGGGACGGTCCCCGGCGGCAGCATGCCGGCCCAGGGACCTGCCGGTGAGGATTCGACCGCAGCCGGATCCCCGCCATCGCGCATCCGTCGCTCCAGCAGCGTCAGGGCCCTCGCGGGCGTCTCGGCGCCATACCCCGTGCCGAAGGGCTCCCCTGCAGGCGGCAGCGGTGGCAGTTCCGGCGGGGGTTCCACCAGTGCGACCGGCGCGACCGCCGCGGGTGCCGGTTGTGGCAACGGCGGCGCATCCGGCAACGCCGGAATGACCACCGCCTCCTGCCGCTGGCGAGGCTGCGACGATGCATCGTCGCCTGCATTGCCGAGTAACCAGAACGCCGCCGCCAGCAGGGCAAACACGATACCTGCGAGGAACAACAGCGCCTTGCGGTTGAGGCGCTGCACGTCGCTGCTCCTGAGCACGGGAGCGCCAGCATCCAGGTCGGGCGTGGACGCCTCGCCCGCGTAGTACGGGTTGGCGGTTGCGCCATGCCGGGACTGTGCATCGGGTGCCGGCTCGTGCGCGTGGGCGGGTGCGTCGTTGCTCATGGGAATCGCCTCCTCAACCCGACCACGTTCCTGCCATGGCGGATTACCAGGTAGGGATAGGTGCCGTGGACCACGAGCGTGCTCGCCTCGACGGTGGTGTTCACCACGAAGTCCTCGCCATCCGCGTCCTCGCGACCGAATACGGCCGGGAAGTTGCCGGTCGGCAGCCGCGCCGAGGGGTTCATGCGGATGTAGGTGAAGCGCCCGTCGTCGTAGACGTTGGCCGGCACCAGCCACGCATCGTCGCTCCGCGTCGAATAGTCGTAGCCGAAGTGGTAGTTGCGATCCTTGTCCAGGCCGGTATCCAGCTCGGGCGACATGTCCGTCGCGGCCACGCTTGCGCTGAAGCGCGTATCTGGGGGATAGCGGAACCTGATCCGGTACTGCACGCCGGCACGCTTGGCCTGTTCGAGCTCGGTCCAGTCGGTGGCGACCACCTTGAGCTCGAAGATGTAAGCGTGTGCCTTCGTGCGCACCATCAGGTTGGTGTCAACGTCGACGTTCCGTGGCTTCAGATAGAACACGTGCCCACGCCGCACCAGGTCCCAGCCACTGCTGAAGCCACTGCTGTAGTCGAGGATCTCTTCGTCCGCGCTGAGCTCGATCTGCGTGGTGATCCCCAGGCCCGTGCGCACCGGGTAGATCCGGTCCGGAACGTACTCGTATTCGTCGATGGACTGGGCCTGCGCGGGTCGCGGCAGGCACCCCGCCATCGCGACGACCAGCATCAGGGCAGCGGTTTGCAGGTAACGGCTCATTCGGCAGCCCCCTGTTCGCCTGTCGTCGTCACGGCCGGGTTCGCGTCACCGGCCACATCCGCCTCCTCCACGACGGGCACACCATTCGGATCCTCCGTCGGCACCAACGCCTCCGGATGGCCCCGAGGCCGCTCCAGCGGTGGCATCGCGGCGTAGTCGCTGTCGACGCGGTAGCTGGTCACCTGGAATCCGAGCGGATTCTCGATCCGGTCCTGCTCGTCCATCTTCAGGCCGGGCTTGTAGGTGAAGCCGAGCGTGGCGATCTTGCTGTCGAGGGGCTCGGTCACGCCGCTGCCCTTGTCGTAGACGCTGCGCTGGAAGCGCACGGTGGCACCCTCGGGCGGCGTGTCGACCCCACCGCCCATGAACACGATGCTGAGGATGCGAACCCGCACCGCCTTTCCGCGCCCGTAGATCGAGAACGGCCGGTCCGGGTTGCGTGGCGAGTGCAATGCACTGAACGCAGCGGCCACCTGCGGGGACGACATGCTGTGCACCGCACGCCAGTCCCGCAGCTGCATCAATGCATCGTCGAAGGCCTCGCGCATCGTGACGAAGCGCGCGACGTGGCTGCGGTTGACCGCTTCACTCGCGGTCACCCAACGCTGCCCGAAATCGCTGTCCACTCGAGCCACGGCCGCGTTGCCGGTGTGCGCATCGGCCATCACCAGGAACGGCACCTTCTCCTTCAGCGGAAGCAGCGCGAAGCAGCCGGCGGCCAGCAGCACGGCCATCGTGACCGCGGCGAACGCGACCATCCACGCACGGCGCTCGCTCCTGCGGGCGAGGTCGGCGATGGAGAGTTCGTAGTTCACCGCGCGGCCGACAGCGGCGTCGACGGCGGGGGTACTGACCTGCTTGCCTGACATGCGTGCAATCCGTTGCTGCCCGCCAGCGCGGGCCGTTCTTGGTGAAAACCGGGGTGGGAAACGAAGCGCGGCGAATATCGCCGTCAGGGCGAGGCCACCTCGGGCGCTTCGCTACCGCCACCTTCGAGGTCGGCCGGTGGCAGGGCACTGGAACGCACGACCAGACCACCCTCCTCGACCGCCACGACGATCCCCTGGGCGGCGTACAGCTGGCTCAGCTGCGTGGCCGCATCACCGAGATCGGTGGTCGACAGCGTTTCCACCGGGAGGTGGAGGGTGAAGTCCGAGTGGTGCCGATACGACAGGCCCACGCCCGCATCGCGTGCCCAGCGCGACAACATGCGCCGCAGCGTCCCGTCCATGGGCGAGGGCTGGAAGCGGTACTGGCTGCGCAGGGGAATGGCCTGCGTCTGCTCGGAATACCGGTTGACCGGTTGCCACGTCCCCTTGAAGTCCGGCGCCGAACGCGCAGCACAACCTGCGAGCATCATCGCGGCAGACACAGGTACGAAGAGGAGGGCGCGCGGCATCCTTGCGCGGTTCATCGGCTCACCTTTCCTTGGTGACGGGTTTGCAAGGGCGCGCACGCTACGGACACCCGCAGTACCGGTCAACCGGGCGTGAAAGCCGCCGGAACCTTGCGACACAATGAGGGCGCTGGTTTTCGCACCGCGCCCTACCTGCCTCCTTCCGGAATTCCTACATGAAAATCAGAGAAGTCCTACATCCGCTGGTGCAGCACAAGCTCGGCCTGATGCGTCGCGCCGACAACAGCACCAAGAGTTTCCGCGAGCTGGCGTCGGAGGTGGCGATGCTGCTCACCTACGAGGCGACGGCCGACATGGAGACCGAGCCGGTGACGGTGGAGGGCTGGGCCGGGCCGGTCGAAACCCGTCGCATAAAGGGCGCGAAGGTCACGCTGGTGCCGATCCTGCGCGCCGGGCTGGGCATGCTGCCCGGCGTGCTGGAACTGATCCCGGCGGCGAAGGTCGGCGTGGTGGGCCTGCAGCGCGACGAGCAGACGCTGCAGCCCGTCGGCTACTACGAGAAGCTCACTGGCCGCATGGACGAGCGCACGGCGATCATCCTGGACCCGATGCTGGCCACCGGCGGCAGCCTGGTGGCGACGGTCGACCTGCTGAAGGCCGCCGGCTGCGCGCGCATCAAGGGCTTGTTCCTGGTGGCCGCGCCCGAGGGACTGCGCGCACTGGAAGCCCGGCATCCGGACGTGGAGGTCTACACCGCGTCCATCGACGAGCGGCTCAACGAGGTGGGGTACATCCTGCCCGGCCTGGGCGATGCGGGCGACAAGATCTTCGGGACCCGGCACGGCTGATCCCGACGCATTGCACGGCGGCCGTTGCAGCCGCGGTAGCGCCACCGCTCAGCCGCGACGCCGTATCGCCACACCGACGGCCAGTGCGGCGGCCACCGCCGCAATGCCGAGCACCCACCACCAGCGGCTGCCTGTGCCGGAGGGTGGAGCGACGACATCCGCAGCGGTGTCGAGTACTGCCGGCCGTTCGTCCACCACCGGCGGCAACGGGGCAGCATTGAGCGCCGCCGCGGCAGTGCGTGGCGACAGCTGCCAACGGCCATCGCGCAGCTCCAACCGGCCCGTCAGTGGCGGCAGGTGCAGTTCGCGCCAGGTAATGCGTAGATCGCCGACGACGGGCGCCAGCGGGTTCTCGGCGCTACCCAGACCGTCGCCCTCGGGCTGGAAGGTGGCCGCCATGTTCAAAGGCAGTTCGCTGAAGGCCGGGCGGAACGGACGCCACTCACCCAGCCCCTGCAGCACGGCTTCGTCGATGGGATGCCCGTCGAGCGTCGCATCGCTCGCCCACCAGCGCTGGCTGTCGATCGGCAACGCCGGGTTCTGGTGCTCTGCACCGAAGTCGGCCGACTCGATGCGACCCGCGCTCCACACGCGTTCAAGTTGATCGCCGCTGCGGCGCCACTGGTACATCTGCACCTGCCGGTCCAGGCCGAACTCGCGCGTGGACACGCCGAAGTCGGCGTCCACCAGCACGGCACCCGGGCTCGGAATGGCATCGTCGGGCAACGGCGGCACCGAAGGTGCCGTCGGCGCAGCGATCGCCACGCCCATGCACGCGGCCGTGCCGAATGCCCACGCAAATCCCGCCGCGCGCCAAGCGCGCTTGAACCTCATGCAGCCAGCGCCCGCGCGTGCAGTTCGGCCACTTCGTGCGTGGTGCCGTAGCGGCCACGTTCGTCGCGCGTGACCTGCGCCAGCGCGCAGCCGGGGTCATGGGTGAAGAACAGATGGACGTTGCGCGCCTGCATGTCGGCGAGGAATGCCTGCTTCTCGTCGATCAGCAGCTCGGCGTTGCGGTCGTAGCCCATGGTGATCGGCACGTGCACCCACGGACGGCCCGGAATCAGGTCGGCGCAGAACACGACGCCACCATGCGGCTGTCCGTCGACGCGTTCGGGGCCGACGATCTCCGCCAGCATCAGCCCCGGCGTGTGGCCGTGGCTGAAGTGGAAGCGCACGGCGTCGCCCAGCGTTTTCGAATGCGGGCCGTCGACCAACTCCAGCCGGCCGGTGGCTTCCAGCAATGCAGGCAATTCGGGAATGAAGCTGGCGCGGTCGCGCGGGTGCGGCTGCGTGGCGCGTTCCCAGTGCTCGCGACTGACGACATAGGTCGCGTCGGGGAAGGCCAGCTTCGGCGGCTGACCTTCTTCGTATGGCTGCAGCAGGCCCCCGGCGTGGTCGAAATGCAGGTGCGAGAGCACCACGACATCGATGTCCGAGGGCTTGAAGCCGGCGGCCGCCAACGATTCCAGCAATACGTGCCGCTCCTCGACCACGCCGTAGCGCTCGCGCAGCTTCGGGTCGAAGAACGCGCCGATGCCGGCCTCGAACAGAACCGTTTTTCCGTTGAGCGGCGTGGCCAGCAGCGCGCGGCAGGCCAAGTCGATGCGGTTCTCGTCGTCCGGCGCGGCCCAGCGTCCCCACAGCGCGCGAGGCGCATTGCCGAACATGGCGCCGCCATCGAGCTTCTGCGAATTGCCCATCAACGACCAGAGTTTCACGGCCGGCTCCTGAGGTATCGATTTGTTGGCTGGGGGCGATACGGTACTGCGGACGGCATTAGCGCGTCGTTGACGCGCAGCGGCCGCTTCCCACCGGATCGGTACCGACTCTACTCCGCGCGACGCACGCGGGCCTCGCCCACCGGGTTGCGCGGGTCGCTGGCGGCCTCGAGCGTGTTTTCGACGCGATCCCACGACACCGTCTGCAGGTTGCCCCAGGTGTGGCTGGACGCGCCGCCGGTGACCTCGTCCGGGGGCCGCTTGACGGTGTGACCCATCGCCTCCAGCGCCGCGGCCACGTCCAGCGACAGCGCGCCGGTTTCGGCGGAGATCTCATCGGGCATCCACTGGTGGTGGTAGCGCGGCAGTGCCGCCACGTTGGCCGCGTCCAGTCCGTCCGCGTAGCCGAGCACGCCCAGCAACACCATGGTGATGATCCGGCTGCCGCCCGGCGTGCCGAGCACGGCGACCTGGTCGTCCGACACCATGAAGCTGGGCGTCATCGAACTGAGCATGCGCTTGCCCGGCTCCACCGCGTTGGCATCGAAGCCCATCACACCGAATGCGTTGGGCGTGCCGGGCTTGAGGGCGAAATCGTCCATCTCGTTGTTGAGCAGCACGCCCGTGCCCGGCGGCACCAGCCCCGAGCCGAACAGCAGGTTGACCGTCTGCGTGACCGCAACACGGTTGCCCTCGGCGTCGATGATGGAGAAGTGCGTGGTCTCCTCGTCCTCCAGCGGCGTGGGCTGGCCCGACAGCAGGTCGCTGGGCGTGGCCTTGTCGGGGTGGATGGTCGCCCGCAGGCCGGCGGCGTAGTCCCGGTCGGTCAACAGCGCGAGCGGCATGTCCACGAAATCGGGATCGCCCAAGTAGAAGGTGCGGTCGCGGTAGGCGCGGCGCATCGCCTCGACCGTGAGGTGGACGCGCTGCGCCTCTGGCAACGTGTCCAGGTCCCACGCCGACAGGATCTGCAGCATCTGCGCCAGCGCCACGCCACCGGACGACGGCGGCGGCGCGGTGACGACCTGCCAGCCGTTGTAGTCGAACTGCAGCGGCTCGCGCTCGCGCACG
This sequence comes from Lysobacterales bacterium RIFOXYA1_FULL_69_10, assembly GCA_001830245.1. GTDB lineage: Bacteria > Pseudomonadota > Gammaproteobacteria > Xanthomonadales > Xanthomonadaceae > Lysobacter_C. The sequence continues at coordinate 14,468 of MIDV01000097.1, forward strand.
CGGTAACCGGCCAATTCCTCGGCCGTCCATTGCCCGCCTTCGGCTTCGACGCCGGCCAGCAGGCGCTGTGCGATTTCGCCGCGATAGAAGCCGTCGAAGCCGTCGCGCGCGATCGATTCCAGCGTGCGCGCCAGCTCGGGCTGCTTCAGTGTCTCGCCCACCTCGGGCGGGTCGCCGTCGGCCAGGTACACGGCGCGGGTGCCGGCGTAGCGCTCCATCACCTTGGCGCGCGCCCGGTAGCCGCGTTCCAGCCGCTCGTAGACGGGAAAGCCATCGCGCGCCAGGCGGATGGCCGGGGCCAGGGCGCGCTGCAACGGCAGGCGGCCGTACTCCTGTGCGATGTGCACCAGCGCGGCCGGCAGGCCCGGAATGCCGGCGGCCCACGGCCCGTTGGTGGCGCGGTCGCGGTCGAGTTTCCCGTCCGCGTCGAGGTACACGCCCTCTCCGGCGCTGGCAGCCGGTGCGGTCTCGCGGGCATCGATGAAGACATCGCGGCCGGTGTCCGCGTCGTGCAGCAGGAAGAAGCCGCCGCCGCCAAGGCCGGAGCTGATCGGCTCCACTACCGCCAGCGCGGCTGAAACCGCCACGGCCGCATCGAACGCATTGCCGCCTGCGTCGATGGCCTCGAACCCGGCCTGCGTCGCCAGCGAGTGGGCGCTGGCGATGGCGGTGCCGGGCGGCGTGTCGGCGACAGGTGCCTGGCGCGCCTGCGCTGCACGCGGCAGGTCCTCCGCATGCAGCGCAGGCGCGCCGATGAACAGCACGGTGGCCAGCGCGAGGGTTCGCAATGCATCACGCATGCAGCAGTTCTCCGTGGAAGACCCGGCGATGGGCCGACGATTCGGGGGTGTTGATCAGGACGCCGCCTGCAGGCGGGCCAGCTTGGCGAGCAGCTGACCCTGATCCTCGGGGTGGTCCGGGTCGGGATCGATGCACTCGACCGGGCAGACGACGACACATTGCGGCTCGTCGTAGTGGCCGACGCACTCGGTGCACCGCGCCGGGTCGATCACGTAGATCACCTCGCCCTGCGAAATGGCCTGGTTGGGGCAGGCCGGCTCGCAGACGTCGCAGTTGACGCACAGCTCGTTGATCTTCAGCGACATGGGGACACCGTAGGAGGGGCGAGGCCAGTGATCAAGCGTGGCGGGTGGAACGGTACGGCGCGTGGGCCCGATGCGGAGTCCGGATTCCGGTCGGCTCGCCCAAGCCTCTGACTCCAATGCGGTAATGAAGAACATGGCCGCATTCGCGGCCATGTCCGTCATTCAACTGGATCCCTGCTTTCGCAGGGGTGGCCGGCCGGCAGGCGTGGACGCAGTGCAGCCGCGCGGCAACCTGGTCGATGGATCCCTGCTTTCGTGGGGTGACTCTCTGGCAAAGACATGGCCGCTTTGCGGCCATCCGGGCGTCCTGGCCTTGGATCCCTGCTTTCGCAGGGATGACGCACCGGCAAAGGCGTGGCCGCTTTGCGGCGCGGTACTACCGGCGATGGATCCCTGCTTTCGCAAGGATGACGCCCTGGCAAGGCGTGGCCGCTAGGCGGCGCGGCACTACCGGCGATGGATCCCTGCTTTCGCCGGGATGACGCCTTGGCAAAGGCGTGGCCGCTAGGCGGCCACGCGCCAAGGCGTCACTTGGCTTCGACGAACTTGTAGTTGACGCCGGACGGGGCGACGGCGGCTTCGACGCGGGCGCTGTCAGCGGCGTTGCCGATGAAGAGCACCTTGACGCCCTTCATGGAACCCGGGTCGACGCCTTCGAAGGTGGACACGATCATGTCGGCCATGCGGCCCGATGCCGGCGAGCCGTAGGCCAGCATGTTGCCCTCGGTGATGCCGCGGGACACGTCGCTCTGGGCCTTCTCCAACTGGCGGTCGTAGAAGCCCTGGAAGTCCTCGGCATCTTCGGCCGGCAGGTAGTACAGGTACGGGCTGGAGACGACGTCGTCCATGTTGCGGCGGACGACTTCCATCAGGTATTCGCCCCAGGCGTCGTCGTTGTTGTCGCCAGGCACGGTGAGCGGCGCCTGCTCGACCACGGCGGTTTCTTCGGCGTCTTTCTGGCAGGCGGCCAGCATCGGCAGCGACAGGCAGGCGACCAGCAGCATGCGGGTGGTGGTGTTCATCGGGATCCCCGTTTGGTTTGTGGAACGTGGTGGTTCGTGGTGCGTGGATGGACGTTCATTCGCGGGTGCGCTTCCACTCGGCCTGCAACGCGTCGGCCACGGCTGGCGGCACGAAGCCGGAAACGTCGCCGCCGAGGCGCGCGATCTCGCGTACCAGCGAAGAGGAAATGAAGCCGTACTGCTCGGCCGGCGTGAGGAACAGCGTCTCCACCTCCGGGATCAGGTGGCGGTTCATGCTGGCCAGCTGGAACTCGTACTCGAAGTCCGAGACCGCGCGCAGGCCGCGCAGCAGCACGCCGGCACCGACCTGGTCCACGAAATGCGCCAGCAGGCAGTCGAACCCGCGCACTTCGACGTGGGCGTGGTGGGCGACGGCGTCGCGCGCGAGCTGTACCCGCAGCTCCAACGGCAGCGCCGGACCTTTGCCCGGGCTCTCGGCAACGCCGATGATCAGGCGCTCGAACAGCGGCGCGGCGCGGTCGACCAGGTCGATGTGGCCGTTGGTGATCGGGTCGAAGGTGCCCGGGTATACGGCGATGCGGGTACGGGCCACGGTCATTCGGAAGGCTTGAACCGGTTGTCGGGCGAGCGGCCCGGGGCGGGCGGGAAGTCGGTCAACCGCCGGCCGGGACGGCCCCGTCGACGTCGGCCGGGAGTGTATCAGCGGGTTGCGCGACACGCCGGTACAGCGCATGCCGTACCTCGCGCGTGCGGCCCTCGCGGTGCAGGCGCCAGCCATCGGGCAATGCCGGGGTAAGGTCGGCCGGCGACTCCACATACAGCCACGCATCGGGCTTCATGCGCGGTGACAGGGCCCGCAGCGCCGATTGCCACAGGTCACCCGCGAACGGTGGATCGACGAAGGCCACGTCCCACTGCGCATCGGCCTGCCGGGCCAGCCAAGCCAGCGCGTCGGCATTGACGGCTCGGCCGGCCTCGCCACCGGGAAGGCGCGCCAAGGTGGCGGCCAGCGCATCGGCCAGTACGCGATCGCGCTCGACCAGCACGGCGCTGGCGGCGCCACGCGACAGCGCTTCCAGTCCCAGAGCCCCACTCCCGGCGAACAAGTCCACGACGTGCCCCCCCGGCAGCACCGGCTGCAACCAGTTGAACAGCGTCTCGCGCACCCGGTCGCTGGTGGGGCGCAGGCCGGCGAGGTCCGGCACCTGCAGGCGCGTGCCCCGCCAGCGGCCGGCGATGATGCGCACGGCGCCCGGGGCCCGGTCGTTGGCTGCGGGGCTACGTGCATGCCTGCTGCGAGAGGCTTTGTTCATCGGGCTTGGCGGGGGGCGGGTGCTAGCATGTGGGCATTCTCGCGCATCCGCAGACAGCCCCGCTCGATGGTCAGTTTTTTCCGCCGCAAGAAGCCCGAAACGCCCGCTTCCGAGCGCAAGTACAACATCGAGGAACTGGCGGCCGCGTTCCCGGAGTCGCGGCGCGAGGCACCGTCCGAAGAGTTGCCGCCGGCCGATGCCAATGAGCCGGCCGTGGCGCCTGCCGCGGCCGCACCCGCATCGCAGGACGCATCCGCGCACCGCCCGATCGAGCCGGCGCCCGTACCTGCGGAAATCATCGCTGCGGCCATGGAGGACGGCGCGCCGGAGCCTGTGGCCGAACGTCCGGCGACCGCCGAACCCGCAGTCGAACCCGCACCAACCGAACCCGCGCCTGCCGCACCCGGTAAGGCCGGCTGGCGCGACAAGCTGCGCGGCAGCGCCTTCGCGCGCAGCTTCGGCGGCCTGTTCTCGCGCAATCCGCGCCTGGACGACGACCTGCTCGACGAGATCGAGACCGCACTGATCACCGCCGACGTCGGCGTATCGGCGACCACCGAGCTGGTCGAGGGCCTGCGCAAGCGCATGAAGGCGCGCGAGTTCGCCGACGCCGGCGCCCTGCTCGATGCGCTGCGCGCGGACCTCGTCGCATTGCTGGCGCCCGTTGCGCGCCCGCTGGTAATCGACCAGGCCGCCAGGCCCTTCGTGCTGCTGACCGTGGGCGTCAACGGCGTCGGCAAGACCACCACCATCGGCAAGCTGGCGCGCCGCTTCAAGGACGAGGGCCGGCCGCTGATGCTGGCCGCCGGGGACACCTTCCGCGCCGCCGCGGTTGCGCAGCTGCAGGCATGGGGCGAGCGCAACGGCGTCCCGGTCGTCGCACAGGGGCAGAACGCCGATGCGGCGTCGGTCGCCTTCGATGCGCTGCAGGCGGCCAAGGCCCGCGGCACCCAGGTGCTGATCGCCGACACCGCCGGCCGGCTGCACACCCAGCAGGGCCTGATGGCCGAACTGGGCAAGATCAAGCGCGTGATCCAGAAGCTCGATGCGTCGGCCCCGCACGAGGTGCTGATGGTCATCGACGGCACGACCGGCCAGAACGCCCTCAGCCAGTTGCGGCAGTTCCACGCCGCCGTCGGCGTGACCGGCCTGGTGGTGACCAAGCTGGACGGCACCGCCAAGGGCGGCGTGGTGTTCGCGCTGGCCCGCGAGTTCGGCATCCCGATCCGGTTCGCCGGTATCGGCGAGCGGCCCGAGGACCTGCGGGTATTCGATGCGCAGGCATTCGTGGACGCCCTGCTGCCCGACGCGCTCGGCCGCTGACCGTCCGGCTTCGCCTCCCTCGATGAGCGACGCCTCCACCTCGACCGACCCCGCTACCGCGCGCCGCCGCCGTTGGCCCTGGGCCCTGGCCGCGGTCGCGCTTCTGCTGGCGTTTTCGTACTGGGCCACCCGGCCGGCGCGCGTGTCGACAGTGGTGCTGTCGCGCGTGGAAGCGGCACTGGGGCTTGAGATCACCGCCGCAGGCGCCAGCGAGTACCGGCTGCGCAACGAGCCCACGCTGGTGCTGCGCGATGTCGTGGTGCGCCAGCCGGGGGCGGAGACACCGCTGCTGCGCGCCGAGCGCATCCTGCTGTCGCTGCCCTGGTCGACCCTTCGCGCGGCCGGGGCCGAGCTGGTGGTGCGCCGGGTGGAGCTGGACGCGCCGCAGTTCGACCTGGCCGCGTACCAGGCATGGCAGGCGACGCGCCCGCCGGCACCACCGCGCCTGCCCACGTTGACCGACGGTCTGCGGGTCAGTGACGGGCGCATTGAAGGCGGCAGTTGGTCGATCGATGGCGTCGACATCGACTTGCCGTCCTTCCATCCGGACCGCGCCGTGGCCGGGACGGTGTCGGGCCGGTACCGCACCGCCCGACTGGCGGTGCCATTCACGCTGCAGGCCGCGTTGACGCGCCCGGCACGCGGCACCGGACTCGGCCTGGCCGGCGGCATCGAGGTGCAGGCCGACACCTGGCGGCTGCCGATGGCCGCAACGGCCGGCGGGCGGCTGCACGACGGCGCCGACGGGCTCGGCCTGGACGGCCTGCGCTACGCGGCAGACGCGCGCTACGTCGGCGGCGAGGTCGACGAGGCCTTCGCGCTCGGCATCGCCGGCCGGCTCCGCTACCGCGAGGGCCTACTGACGCTGAGCCCACTGGGCGTCGCAGTCGACGGGCAAACGCTGATCCCGGAGCTGGACGCCGGTGGCCGCCTGTCGCTGGATGACGCGCTCGCCCTGCAACTGGACGGCACGCTCGCGCACTGGCCCACGTCATGGCCGGCGCTGCCCGAGCCGCTGGCGTCCTCGGATTCACCCCTCCCGATCGCCCTGCGCTACCGGGACGCGCCCGATCTGTCGGGCGATGCCGGGCTGCGTTTGGAACGCGACGGTGCCCGCTTCGATGGCAGCTTCCGGCTGCCCGACGTGCTGGCCTGGCTGGAGGTGCGCGAAACAGACACCCCCTTGCCGCCGTTGCGCGGCCGCCTGGAAGCCCGACGCATCGAGATCGCCGGTGCGCAGCTGCACGGCGTGGTGGTCGAGTTCGAGGACGAGCCGTCGCCGGCCGACATCCAGTGAGTGCCGACGACGATTTCGCCGGGCGCCTGCTGGCCTGGTTCGACGGCCACGGCCGCCACGACCTACCCTGGCAACACCCGCGTACGCCGTACCGGGTCTGGCTGTCGGAAATAATGCTGCAGCAGACGCAGGTGAAGACGGCGACCGGCTATTTCGAGCGCTTCGTCGCCGCCCTGCCCGATCTGCCGGCACTGGCCGCCGCGCCACTCGACGACGTGCTCGCGCTGTGGTCGGGGCTGGGGTACTACGCCCGCGCCCGCAACCTGCACGCCGCTGCTTGCCGGTGCGTGGAGGACCACGGTGGCGAACTGCCACGCGACCTCGACGCCCTCACCGCGCTACCCGGCATCGGCCGCAGTACCGCCGCGGCGATCCTGTCGCAGGCGTGGGGCGAGCCGTGCGCAATCCTCGACGGCAACGTCAAACGGGTGCTGGCGCGCTACCACGGCGTCGAAGGCTGGCCCGGCAGGCCGGCCGTCGAGAACCAGCTGTGGACGCTGGCCGAGCGGCACGTCGCGCACCCGGTCCTGGCACCCGCGCGCATGCCCGACTACACACAGGCGCAGATGGACCTGGGCGCGACGATCTGCACGCGCGCGAAGCCGGCTTGCGTGCTGTGCCCACTCCAGCCCGACTGCGTCGCACGCATCGAAGGCCGCACCGGTGAGCTGCCGACGCCGCGCCCGGCAAAGGTGCTCCCGCAACGCAGCGCACACGTGCTGTGGCTGGAAGACGCGCAGGGCCGCGTGCTGCTGCAGCGGCGTCCGCCCACGGGCGTGTGGGCCTCGCTGTGGTCGTTGCCCCAGCTCGACGATGCCCAAGACGCGGACGCCTGGTGGTCGGCGCATATCGGTAGCGCACGCAGCGAGGGCGCCGCGCTGGACCCGATCGACCACACATTCAGCCACTACCGCCTGCAGTTGCACCCACGGCGCTGGAATGGCGTCGAACCTGCGGCACGCCTGCGCGACAATGACGCACTGCGTTGGCTGCGCTACGACGAGCTGGCGACGCTGGGCATTCCCGCCCCGGTGCGACGCCTGATCGAAACCGCCCGCCGCTGACCCCCAAGCCACAGGACCTGCACATGCCCCGCACCGTCTATTGCGAATACGAGAAGCGCGAGACCGAAGGCCTGGACTTCGTGCCCTGGCCCGGCCCGCTAGGACAGCGCGTGTTCGCGCACATCGGCAAGGGCGCGTGGGCGAAGTGGCTGGCGCATCAGACCATGCTGATCAACGAGAACCGCCTCTCGCCCATGAATCCTGAGCACCGGACTTTCCTGGCCGAACAGATGGAGAAGTACCTGTTCGGCGGCGACGCCGAGCAGCCCGCCGGTTACGTGCCCCCCGGCGCCTGATCGCGCTCCACGGTCTCCACCGCCTGGCGCATCTCGCGCTCGGCCTGCTTCAGCGCGGCGCCATCCACGGGTCGGATCTGCTCGATCCGGCAGGGAATGCGCATGGTGTTGGACCCCAGCACCAGCACGTCGTCGAACCGCGCATGCACCCGCCCGGACTGGTTGGTCACGGTGATGGCGTGGGCATACTCAAGGTCCATGCAACTGCCGGTCAATTCCAGCAGGTAGGCCTGGCTGGGCCGTGTCCACACGGCCAGCGCGCGGTCGCCCAGCGGCGTCCAGCCATTGAGGCGCCCGAAGTACTGGAAGCTGTCGACCGGGCCGCCTGCGTGCTGTCGATACAGCGCAAGGCGCTGCTCGTCGCGCAGGCCCGCGTCGGTAGCGCACCCGGCGAGCACGGCAGCCGTGAGCGTCGCAGTGAGGGCGAGCCGTGCGATGACGGGGATGGACGATCGATCGTGCGATGGACGTTCCATGGCATGCCTCCTCTATTGTGTTGATGGACGGGCGAGGCCGCAGCTCTCCGCGCAATGGCGCGACCCGTTCCGCGCCCGACGTGACAAGCCGCGATGCGGCCCGGGACCAAGCTGCCGCCCCATGATGCGCCCGTCCACTCCACCCGCATCGCCACATGGTTATGACATTCAGGCCCGATGCGGCTTGCCAGTCCCGCAACCCGTCCGTATGATGCCGCTCCTCGCACGGCCCGCCGTGTTGTGGCCGGGTAGCTCAGTTGGTAGAGCAGGGGATTGAAAATCCCCGTGTCGGGGGTTCGATTCCCTCCCCGGCCACCATTCTTCGGATCGTGTGGTACACAAGCCCCGCAAGGCCTCGAGCCGATGCGGGGTTTTTCGTTTTGCGGCCGGCGATGCCGCTTTCGCCGCCCATACCCGCTGCGGCGTCCGCGCCTCTCCCACGCGCCGCAGCGGTTCGGCACGCATGTTGCCTGGTGGGTAGACTCGCCCGTACACCGGGATGGAGGCTGCCATGCCGCTCGCCACGCCACGCTCTCGACCGCTGCGTTTCGCCGCCTTCATGGTCGCGGCCGTCCTGCTGGTGGCCGTTGGCGTGGCGACCGTCTGGGGCATCCGAGGATTTGCGCGCGGCGCGGAATGGGTGGAGCACTCCTACCAGGTGATTGCCGGTATCGGCGACGTGGAGAACGCCGTGAGGACGGTGGAGTCCACCGCACGGGGCTACCGGCTGACTGATCGCCCCGAGCAGCAGGCCGAGTACCTGGCCGCCGTGCCGGTCGCGCTATCCCAGGCCGCCACGCTTGAAGCGCTCACGCATGACAACCCGGCGCAGCTGCAGCGCGCGCAGGAGCTCCGCGCCAGCGTCGAAGCGCGGCTGGCCGAGCTGGACGCCCTGATCGAACTACAGAACAGGCAGGGCGCCGAGCAGGCCCGCCTGTCGTCGATGGCGGGCCTCGGCCAAGGCGAATCAACGCGGCTGGCATCGCTTGCCTCCACGATGCGCTCGGCGGAGCGGGCATTGCTGGACGCGCGACGCAACGACACCCTGCTGCGGGCCAACCTGCTGATCGGCTTCGTCGTGCTCGGTATCGTGCTGCCGCTGGCCCTGCTGGGCCTGCTGCTGTCGGGCCTGCTCCAGGAGACCCGACGCAGCCGATCGCTGGAGCGCGAGGCGCGCCAGGCCATGCGGGACCTGGAATCCTCCGTCGTGTTGCGCGACCGCCTGTCCGAGCAGCGCCGCAGCCTTGGCGTGTACGCCGGCCTGCTGCAGAGCTGCCAGAACCTGGACGAGGCGATGGCGATGACGGCCAACGTGATCGCCGAACTGCAGCCCCACACCGGCGGCCGCTGCTACACCCTGCGCGCCTCGCAGAACCTGGCCGAGACCACTGCCCGCTTCGGCGACGAGCGCATCCCCAGCGACGACCTGCTGCAGCCCGACCATTGCTGGGCGCTGCGTCGCGGCCAGCCGCACCGGACCGGCAGGGGCCACGGGCACGTTCACTGCCGCCACCTGTCGGTCGAACCGGGCCGCGCCGATACATGGACGGTTTGCGTGCCGCTGATGGCGCAGGGCACGTCGCTCGGACTGCTGCACGTTGCAGCGCCCGAAACCAGCGAGGGCCATGACGGCGACGTCGCGCTGCTGGAGGCCATCGGCGAGCAGCTGAGCCTGGCCATGGTCAACCTGCAGCTGCGCGAAACCCTGCGCGTGCAGTCCCTGCGCGACCCGCTGACGGGCCTGTTCAATCGCCGCTACCTGGAAGAGAACCTCAATCGCGAGATCCAGCGCTGCGAGCGGCGGGGCCTTCCGCTGTCGGTGCTGATGGTCGATGTCGACCACTTCAAGCACTTCAACGACGAACACGGCCACGCCGCCGGCGACGCGCTGCTGGCGAAGATCGGCCAGACGCTGGAGCAGCTCACGCGCGACGAGGACATCGCCTGCCGCTACGGCGGCGAGGAGTTCACCATAGTGCTGCCCGAAACCGACGGCGACAGCGCCGGCCGCCGCGCCGAGGAAATCCGCAGCGCGATCGGTGCCACCACGGTCAACCACCTGCGCAAGACACTGGGGCCCAATACCGCCTCCATCGGCATCGCCACCTTCCCGAACGCCGGCGATGCCCCCTCGCGCCTGCTGGAGGTCGCCGACGCCGCGCTCTACCGCGCCAAGGCGCAGGGCCGCGACCGGGTGGTGTCGGGCTGATCCGGCCGCGCGGCCCGGCCTCCACGGCGCTGTGGTTCAATCCAGCATCCATCGAACCGGGGAGACATCCATGATCCGCATTGCCCGCCTTGCGCTTGCCGCCAGCGTCTTCGTCGCCGGCGCGGCCGCGGCCGCCGAGCCCGTCGCGCTGCAGTGCGGCCGTCTGTTCGACGCGCGTGCGGGACGGATGCTGGACGCGCACACGGTGGTCGTGCGCGACGGGCGCATCGAGCGCGTGGACGCCGGCCGCGTGGATGTCCCGGGTGTCAAGGCCATCGACCTGTCCGGCCACAGCTGCTCGCCGGGCTGGACCGACCTGCACGTGCACCTGGGCAGTCAATCCAGCCCGCAGAGCTACTCGGAGGGCTTCCGGCTCGATCCGGTCGACTACGCGTTCCGCTCCGTCGGGTATGCGCGCAAGACGCTGCTGGCGGGGTTCACCAGCGTGCGCGATCTCGGCGGCGAGGTCAGCCCGCACCTGCGCGATGCGATCAACCAGGGCCTCGTCGCGGGGCCGCGCATCTGGGCGGCCGGCAAGTCCATCGCCACCACCGGCGGCCACGCCGACCCCAGCAACGGCGTCAACGACGCGCTGTCCCACCTGATGGGCCCGCCCGGACCGACCGAGGGCGTCATCAACTCGCCCGAAGACGCCCGCCAGGCCGTGCGCCAGCGCTACAAGGAAGGCAGCGACGTCATCAAGATCACCGCCACTGGCGGCGTGCTGTCGTACGCACGCTCGGGTGATGCACCGCAGTTCACCGGGGACGAGATCGAGGCCGTGGTGTCGACCGCACGCGATTACGGCTACAAGGTGGCCGCCCACGCGCACGGCGAGGAAGGCATGCGCCGCGCCGTCGCCGCCGGTGTCGACACCATCGAGCACGGCACCTACATGAGCGACGAGGTGATGGCGCTGATGAAGCGCAACCGCACCTGGTACGTGCCGACCATCCACGCCGGCCGTTTCGTCGCCGACAAGGCGAAGATCGACGGCTACTTCCCCGAGGTGGTGCGGCCCAAGGCCGAGCGCATCGGCGCGCTGATCCAGGACACCGCCGCGCGCGCCTACCGCAACGGGGTCAAGATCGCCTTCGGCACCGACATGGGCGTGGGCCCGCACGGCGACAACGCGCGCGAGTTCGTCTACATGGTGGAGGCCGGCATCCCGGCCGCGACGGCACTGCAGTCCGCCACGGTGCGGGCCGCCGAGGTGCTCGGCGTGGACGACCAGGGCGTGATCGAGGCCGGCAAGCGCGCCGACATCGTCGCCATGCCCGGAAACCCGGTGGACGACATCAATGCCGTGCTGGGCGTGGACTTCGTGATGAAGGACGGCACCATCCACGCCTCGCCGGGCGACTGATGGCACGCGGCGGCTGAAGTGCCCGGGCGTCAGCGTCGACCGGACAGGACGACCGCCAACAGCCAGGCGCACAGGGCGATGCGCTGCGATACCGGCGCCGGCCACCACGGCACCGGTACCACCACCATCACCAGCACCACACCCGCCAGCACGGCCTGCGCCAGGGCGAACCGGTGCCATCCCTGTTGTCGGCCCAGGCCGGCGGCCAGCGCAGCCGCGCCCGGGATGAACGCGACCCACCACAACAGCCAGGCCGCTGCATGGCGCTGGCTGATGGGGCCATCCAATGAATTCACGTCCAGCGGCAGCAGCCCCTGCGCGGCGAATGCCACGCCCGATACCGCCAGCATCCAGCAGCCCATCCCGGCCAACATGCCGGCAGTCTGCGGAATGCGACCGCGCAGGCGCACGCCAACCACCGCCGCGACCACGCCCGGCAGCACGAACGCTATCGCGTTGAAGGCAGTCGCACCCGGCATGCCGTGCGCGCCCAGCAGGCCGACCGGGCGCCCGAGGTGCGAGTAGCCGTCCAGCGCTGCGGCGAATGCGACCACGGCCACCACGCAAACGGCGGCCGCCGCCGTGCCCATGTGCCGCAGGGCGCCCTGCACTCGATCCTGTCTTTCCATCCCGGCATGCTAGCGGGCCTTGCCCGGTTGCGACGGCCGCGCCCCGCCCCCATCTGCCGTACGACCCCGAACGAGCACCCCCGATGACCGCAGATACCGCCCCCCGCCACGTATTCGATGCCACCGCCGACGCGTTCGAGACGCAGGTGCTGCAGAAGTCCCTGCAGGTGCCGGTGCTGGTCGACTTCTGGGCCGAGTGGTGCGGGCCGTGCAAGCAGCTGGGGCCGGTGCTGGAGAAACTCGCGGCCGAGTACAACGGCGCGTTCGAGCTGGCCAAGGTCGATGTCGACAAGGAGCAGCAACTGGCGGCCGCGTTCCAGATCCGTTCGATCCCCACGGTGATGCTGGTCAAGGACGGGCAACTGGTTGACGGCTTCCCCGGTGCGCTGCCGGAGGGCCAGTTGCGCGAGTTCCTCAAGCAGCACGGCATCGAACCGGCGGCCGCGCCGGCGGACGAGGATGCCGCCGAGGTGGCGACCGCGCCGCTCGATCCCCACGCCGAGGTCGAGCGCCTGCGCGCCGGGATCGCCGCCGCGCCGGACAACGAAGAACTCAAGCTCGACCTGGCGCTGGCCCTGCTGCAGACCGGCGCCACCGACGAGGCACGCACGCTGCTGGACGGCCTTCCCGCGAACCTGGCGACCGA
>MIDV01000097.1:27186-28200 GCA_001830245.1 Lysobacterales bacterium RIFOXYA1_FULL_69_10
AGCGCGCGCAGGCGCGCCTTGCGTTCGCGTCGGTGCTAGCCGATGCCCCCCCGGCCCCCGAGCTGGAAGCCGCCATCGCCGCCGACGCGGACGACCTGCGGGCCCGTCACCTGCTGGGCGTGCGCCACGTCGTTGGCGACCAACCCGAGGCCGGGCTGGAGCAGTTCCTCGAAATGCTGCGCCGCGACCGCGAGTTTGATAGCGGACTCCCGCGCAAGGCGCTGATCGACGCGTTCCGCATCATCGACGACGCCGAACTGGTGGGACGCTATCGCCGCCGCATGTCCTCGCTGCTGTTCTGATCCCCGGGCAAGGCCCGGTGGCACGGCGGGCAGTTGACTGTACGCACGCGTATGGCAGGCTGGCCCGCCCTGCCCCGCCAGTCCGCGTATGAAAGCCAGCACGTTCCGCCACCTGCTCAACTTCTGGCCGCCGTTCCTGTTCACCGGCATCCACGTCACCACGATGTCGGACGACTACCGGCGCGCACGCGTCGAATTGCGCATGCGTCCGTGGAACCGCAACTACGTCGGCAGCCACTTCGGCGGCAGCCTGTTCGCGATGACCGACCCGTTCTGGATGCTGCTGGCGATGAAGTCGATCGGCCGCGACTACATCGTCTGGGACAAGGCCGGCACCATCGAGTTCGTCAAACCCGGCCGCGGCACCGTGCACGCGGAGTTCGTGCTGGAGGACGCCGTGCTGGAGCAACTGCGCCTCGCCACGGCCGACGGCGACAAGGTGCTGCGCTGGTTCGACACTGACGTGCGCGACGCCGATGGCGAGGTCGTTGCCCGCATCCGCAAGCAGCTGTACGTACGGCGCAAGCGGGGCCGCTGAGCCGGCTGTCCCCGACTCAGTCGCGCAGGCGAGCGGGTACCGGCAAGCGGAACGTACGGAGCGTGTCGTCCTTCTCCATCACCTCCAACGCCGCACCGCCGTCGACGACTTCGACCGGCCACGCGCCCTGCAAGGCTGCGGGTCGATCGGCCAGCCGCTCTGTCAGCGGGCGTG
>MIDV01000098.1 GCA_001830245.1 Lysobacterales bacterium RIFOXYA1_FULL_69_10
CTGCTGTCGCTGGCACTGCTGGCCAGCGCCAGCGTGGGCAACCTGCTGATGGGCGCGGCGGCGCTGGTGCTGGGCGCGGTGGTGTACGCATTCCGACGGCCGCCTCTGGCCGAGTGCGCCGCTCCGTAGGATGGGTTGAGCGAAGCGTTACGCCCCACTCCGGAGGCCTCGCAGCTCGGGTTCTGACCCTCGGCCGCGCCGCCAGCGCGACAGATGGAAGCGGTGGGTAGCGTCGCTCCACCCACCCTGCGCCCTTGATTGCGGGCCCGATTGGCCCCCGACGCCGCCCCCATGCGAAAATCCCGGGGCTGACCGGGCCCGTCCCGGCCACGGCCCCGTAGCTCAGCTGGATAGAGCGTCCCCCTCCTAAGGGGAAGGTCACACGTTCGAATCGTGTCGGGGTCGCCACAGAGCAGGAGTGGGTAGAGGGTGGCCTGAGAGACGTGCTGCGGCCCCGCGGCCAGGTCTCTCCGGCCTGTTGCTCTTTACCCGTTTCCGCCCCGCCCCTGTCCGCGCAGCTTCCACGCGCGGCGCAATCCCAAGGAGTAGTCCCCCGATGACCCATCCCGTCCTCACCGCCCTCGGCCTGACCGGCACCGAATCCGGCACCTACCTCGGCAATGGCGAATGGGCCAGGACCGCCGATGCCGGCATCCTCGAGCCGATCAACCCGACCGACGGCGAAGTGCTGGCGCGGGTGCAGGCGTCCTCGAAGGACGACTACGAAACCATCCTCGAGCGCGCGCAGGCCGCCTTCAAGGTCTGGCGCACCACCCCGGCCCCGCGCCGCGGTGAGGCGATCCGCCTGTGCGCCGACGCGCTGCGCACCCACAAGGACGCGCTGGGTTCGCTGGTCGCGCTGGAAATGGGCAAGTCCAAGCCCGAGGGCGACGGCGAAGTTCAGGAGATGATCGACATCGGCGAGTTCGCCGTCGGCCTCTCGCGCCAGCTGTACGGCCTGACGATGCATTCCGAGCGCCCCGGCCACCGCATGTACGAACAGTGGCACCCGCTGGGCATCGTCGGGATCATCTCGGCCTTCAACTTCCCCGTCGCCGTGTGGGCGTGGAACGCGTTCGTCGCCGGCGTCTGCGGTGACATCTGCATCTGGAAGCCCTCGCCCAAGACCCCGCTGTCGGCGATCGCCTCGATGAAGATCTGCAACGAGGCGCTGCAGAAGGCCGGCTTCCCGGACATCTTCTTCCTGTTCAACGATGCCGGCACGGACCTGGCGCAGGAGTTCGTCGACGACAAGCGCGTCGCGCTGGTCAGCTTCACCGGCTCCACCAAGGTCGGCCGCCACGTCGGTGAGCGCGTCGCGCGCCGCATGGGCCGTTCGCTGCTGGAACTGGGCGGCAACAACGCGATGATCGTCGACAAGACCGCCGACCTGAAGCTGGCGATCCCGGCGATCGTGTTCGGCGCCGTCGGCACCGCGGGCCAGCGCTGCACCACCACGCGCCGCGTCTTCATCCACGAGGCGATCTTTGATGACGTGCTGGCCAAGCTGGTGGCCGCCTACAAGCAGGTCGAAGGCAAGATCGGCGACCCGACCGACCCGAAGAACCTGATGGGCCCGCTCAACAGCGCCGACGGCGTGCAGGCCTACCTGGATGCGGTCGAGAAGGCCAAGGCCGCCGGCGGCAAGGTCGAGACCGGCGGCGCGCGCGTCGACCGCAAGGGCAACTTCGTGCTGCCGACGATCGTCACCGGCCTGTCCAACGATGCCGAGGTCGTGCAGACCGAGACCTTCGCGCCGATCCTCTACGTGATGAAGTACAGCACGCTGGAAGAAGCCATCGACATGCAGAACGCGGTGCCGCAGGGCCTGTCCTCGGCCTGCTTCACCACCGACCTGCGCCACGCCGAGGCCTTCCTGTCGGCCGCCGGCAGCGACTGCGGCATCGCCAACGTCAACATCGGCACGTCCGGTGCGGAGATCGGCGGTGCGTTCGGCGGCGAGAAGGAGACCGGTGGCGGCCGCGAGTCCGGCTCGGACGCCTGGAAGGCCTACATGCGTCGCCAGACCAACACCATCAACTACTCCAACGACCTGCCGCTGGCGCAGGGCATCAAGTTCGACCTGTAACCCGCCGCGGAGCCCGGTGACATGAACACCCCCGCCCCACGCACCAGCACGGCCGCTGTCATCAGCCTCGTGTTCGGCATCCTGTCGTGGTTCGCTCTGCCGCTGGTAGGCGGCGTGGTGGCGGTGGTCACCGGGCACGTGGCGCGCGGCGAGATCCGGCGCAGCGCCGGCACGGTCGACGGCGATGCGCTCGCCGTCGCCGGGCTGGTGCTGGGCTGGACCAACCTGCTGGTCGCGGTACTGGCCCTGATGGTATTGCTGATGTTCTTCGGCGGGGTCGCCTGGCTCAGCTGGATGACACACTGACCGCATGTACAAGCTGGCGCGCCCGTTCCTGTTTAACTTCGATGCCGAGCGCGCCCACGGGCTGGGCTTGCGTGCGCTGGAACTCGCGTACCGCACCGGCATCAACCCGCTGGTCGGCCGCCCGCCCGAACCGCTGCCCACCAGCGCGTTCGGACTGGACTTCCCCAACCCGGTCAGCCTGGCCGCCGGGCTGGACAAGAACGGCGAACACATCGATGCGCTGCTGTCGCTGGGCTTCGGGTTCGTCGAGGTCGGCACGGTCACGCCCAAGGCGCAGCCGGGCAACCCGAAGCCGCGCATGTTCCGCCTGCCCGAGCACCAGGCCGTCATCAATCGGCTGGGGTTCAACAACGCCGGCGTCGACGCGCTGGTGCGCAACGTCGAGCGGGCCCGCCGACCCGATGGAGGACTGCTGGGCATCAACATCGGCAAGAACAAGGACACGCCCAACGAGATCGCCGACGGCGACTACATGTACTGCCTGGCGCGCGTGTACCCGCTGGCCGACTACATCACCGTCAACATCTCCTCACCCAACACCGCCGGCCTGCGCGAACTGCAGGAAGAGCAGCTGCTGCGCCGCCTGATCGGCACGCTGCGCGAGGAGCAGGAGCGCCTGGGCGCCAAGCACGGCAAGCGCGTACCGATGCTGGTCAAGATCGCGCCGGACCTGTCCGACGACGACATCCAGGCCTGCGCGCGCGTCTTGGCAGAGCTCGAGGTCGACGGCGTAATCGCCACCAACACCACCGTGTCGCGCCTGCCCGTCGAGGGCGCGCGCCACGCCGAGGAACCCGGTGGGCTTTCCGGCCGGCCGCTGATGGGCCAGTCCACCACGGTGCTGCGGATGATGCGCACGCGCTTGCCCGAGTCCATCCCCCTGATCGGGGTGGGCGGCATCCTGTCGGGTGCCGACGCGGTGACCAAGATGGCCGCCGGCGCCAACCTGGTGCAGCTGTACACCGGCCTGGTCTATCGGGGGCCGGAGCTGGTGCACGAGTGCGTGGAGGCCATCCGCCGCCGCAAGTTCGCCCCCAGCCGCGGCAACATGCCGCCGGCGGTCTGAGCACGCCACGCGTGACCCGCCTGCTACGGACCCACGCCGCATGAGCGACGCCGTCCGCATCGTCCGCGATGCCCCGCTGACCCACCGCAATACCTTCGGCGTGGCTGCGCGCGCGCCGCTGTTGGCCGAAGTGGCCGACACGCGCGTGCTGCCGGACGTGCTGGCGCGGGACGGCTTCGCCGGCAATTCGCCGCTGCTGGTCGGCGGTGGCAGCAACCTGCTGTTCGCCGGCGATCCGGACGTGCCGGTGCTCGCGCTGACGGGCGACGCGGTCTCGGTGGTCTCCGACGACGGCACCGAGGTCGTGCTGCGTGCCGAGGCCGGTGCCAACTGGCACGGCTTCGTCAAGGACACGTTGGCGCGCGGGTTGGGCGGCCTCGAGAACCTGTCGCTCATCCCCGGTACGGTCGGCGCCGCGCCGATCCAGAACATCGGTGCCTACGGCGTGGAAGTGTGCGAGCGCATCCACGCCGTCGAAGCGTTCGAGCCGGCAGCGGGCACATGGCACCGCCTGCCTGCGCGCGACTGCGCGTTCGGCTACCGCGACAGTCTCTTCAAGCGCCAGCCCGACCGCTTCATCGTCACCGCGGTCGAGTTCACCCTGTCGCGCGACGCGGAGGTCCGCGTCGGGTATGCCGGCCTGGATGACGCGTTCGCCGCGGCCGGCCACGCTGCGCCGACGCCGCGCCAGGTGGCCGATGCCGTCATCGCGATCCGACGCAGCAAGCTGCCCGACCCGGCCGTGCTCGGCAACGCCGGCAGCTTCTTCAAGAACCCGATCGTCCCGGCCGCGCAGGCCGAGGCGCTGCGCGAGGCGCACCCGCGGCTGCCCGTGTTCCCCGTCGCGCCCTTCCCCGCCGATGCCCTGGCACACGGCGAGGCACCGCACGGCCCTCGCAGCAAGCTGTCGGCGGCCTGGCTGATCGATGGCTGCGGCTGGAAGGGGCACCGCCGCGGCGATGCAGGGGTCGCCGCCTCGCATGCGCTGGTGCTGGTGAACCATGGCCATGCCACCGGCGCGGAGCTGCTGGAACTGGCGCGCGACATCGCCGCCTCGGTGCAGGACCGGTTCGGCGTGGCGCTGGAACCGGAGCCGCGGGTCGTCGGCGCACGCTGGTAAGAACGACATCGCCGCGCCCGTGCCCATGACCGTCCACACCCGCGCCGCGCTGCTCATGCTGGGCAGCACCGCGTTCTTCGCGTTCATGGTGATCGCGATCCGGCTGGCATCGGAGACGCTGCACACGTTCGAGATCGCGTTCTTCCGCAACTTCTTCGGGCTGGTCGCGGCGCTGCCGCTGCTGCTGCACCACGGCCCCGGCCTGCTGCGCACGCAGCAGCTGCCGCGCTACTTCATCCGCTGCCTGATCGGCGTGGTGTCGATGTTCTGCGGCTTCTGGGCCATCGGCCACCTGCCGCTGGCGCAGGCGGTGTCGCTGTCGTACTCGACGCCGCTGTTCGTGACGATCGCCGCGGTCATCTGGCTGGGCGAACAGGTCCGGATGCGGCGCTGGGCGGCGGTCATCGTCGGCTTCATCGGCGTGCTGGTGATCGTGCGGCCCGGCACGGCGGGCTTCACCATGGGCAGCCTGGTCGCGGTGTCGGCGGCGGTGCTCAGCGGCATCGTCGCCATCCAGATCAAGCAGCTTTCGCGCACGGAGCCGGCCGACCGCATCGTCATCCTGACCACGCTGTTCTGGGTGCCGATGTCGCTGCTGCCGGCGGTCGCCGTGTGGGAGTGGCCGCAGGGCATCACCTGGCTGTGGGTGATCGCGGCCGGCGTGCTCGGCACCGGCGGGCACATGCTGTGGACGCGTGCGCTGAAGCTGGGCGATGTCTCGGCCCTGACGCCGATCAGCTTCATGCAGTTGCCGATCGTGGCGACCCTCGGTTTCCTCCTGTTCGGCGAGGCCGTGGACCGCTGGACAGTGACCGGCGCCGGCATCATCTTCGCTGCCAATGCGTACATCGCGCACCGCGAGGCACAAATGGCGCGGCGGGCGG